>JAEDNJ010000023.1 GCA_016302525.1 Phascolarctobacterium sp.
GGCTTAAAGCTCATTTCCTCCAACTGGGTATATGGCGAACGCCACACCATGACCGTTAAACCGGTTAAGACTGTTGAAGACTTAAAGGGCATGAAGATTCGCGTTCCTGGCAACAAGATTCAAACTGAAGGCTTCAACGCTTTAGGCGCAACTGCAACTGGTATGCCTCTGGGCGAAGTTTACCAGGCTCTGCAAACCAAGACTATCGAAGGCGCTGAGAACCCGCTGGGCACTCTGTATGGCCGTAAGCTGCACGAAGTTTCCAAGTACCTCATCTTAGATGGCCATGTTAAGAACTTCACCACCTGGGTTGTATCTGCTAAATGGTTCAACAGCCTGACTCCTGAGCAACAAAAATGGTTAGTAGAAACTGCTGATGAAGCTGGTTTAGAAAACAACAAGATCCAAGCAGCTACCGAAAAGGATTATCTGGAAAAGATGAAGAAAGAGGGCGTACAAGTAGTAGTACCTTCCAAGGAAGTTATGGATGGCTTCAAGGCTAAGGCTCAAGCCTTCTACGCTAAGGGCAAGGACTTCGGCTGGTCTGATAATCTGTATGACACTGTTAAAAAGGCTATGAAATAATTTGCTTGGCTAGTTTCTAGTTTTTTCACGGGGGACATCTGCAAGCTAAAGCAGATGTCCCTTTTTGTAAATGCGTAGCTTTAAGGATAGCTCTCCTAAAGGCTTTGCAGTTTTAAGGTTAATACAAATTAGAAGAAAGTTGGATTTTGAGAATGGAAGAGAACAAATGCAGTTTGAAAACAATTCTCTTGAATCTGGATCTTTTGATTGCTACGGTTTGTCTTGTAATCCTCATTGCCCTCACCTTTGCGGGGGTAATCTGGCGTTATTTCCTGTCTGCCCCCTTCACCTGGCTGGAGGAGGTACAGCTGGCTTGTATGGTCTGGATCGTCTTTTTGGCGGCTGGTCCTGCCTTTCGAGCAGGCTCTCATGTAGCGATTGAAATGATTGCGGATATGCTTCCAGAGTCTCTGCAAAAGGTTGTTACTGCCTTCATCTCTATTTGTGTTGTAGGCGTAATTGGCTATTTGTTCTGGAGAACCCTGAGCTTTGTAGAATTGTTTATGGAAAGCGGTCGTGCAACGAGCCTCTTAGAAATGCCCCTGTGGATTGTTTATGGTATTGCCCTGCCTTCCTATATTGATATGATTTTAAGCTATTTCTACGGCCTGCATAAGGGCGTAAAATCTGAAGTAAAGGAGGCGGCATCTAGCGGTGAGTGACGTATTGACTATATCTTCAATCATGATGCTGGCGCTTCTTTTCCTCAAGGTGCCCGTTTGCATCTCCGTTTTAGGCGGTTCCCTGGTTTATTTCCTGTTAAATCCCAATATTAACCCTATGATTTTTGCTCAGCAAATGATTCTGGGCACAGAAAAAATCTCCCTCCTGGCAATTCCCTTCTTTGTTTGCGCTGGTATCGTCATGAACTATACGGGCGTAACCAAGCGTATTATGGACTTCTGCGAGGTAATGACGGCCCGTCTGCCTGGCGGTCTGGCTCAGGTAAATGTCCTGCTGTCTACCGTTATGGGCGGCTTATCCGGCTCCAACCTGGCAGATGCTGCTATGGAAGCCAAAATGCTCATCCCGGCCATGGTGAAAAAAGGCTTCTCTCTGGAGTTCTCGAGCGTTGTTACTGCAACCTCCTCCATGATTACTCCCTTGATTCCTCCGGGCATTGCTATGATTTTGTACGGCTGCATTGCTAATGTCTCTATTGGTAAGCTGTTTATCTCCGGCTTTGGCGTAGGCGGTATTCTTTGTATCTCCATGATGATTATGGTTGCGCTTATCTCCAAAAAACGCGGCTATGGTATCCTGAGCAACGAAAAGCTGACCTATGACAAATTCATGGGCTCCTTAAAGCCTGCCTTTTTACCCTTAATGCTGCCGGTAATCATCATTGGCGGTATCCGTATTGGCGTCTTTACTGCTACCGAGGCGGGCGCTATTGCTATTTTGTATGCAGTTGCCCTGGGCTTTATCTATAGAGAAATGAAGCTGGAGCACCTCATCAGCAGCCTGAAGGAGACCTGTATCTCCACTTCTTCCATTCTGCTTATCGTAGCTGCGGCCTCTGTTTATTCCTGGATTCTCACCAGAGAGCGCGTGCCCCAAATGCTGACAGAGTGGATGCTGCAAACCATCGACAGCAAATTTGTTTTCCTGATTGTGGTTAACATCTTCCTGCTGTTTGTAGGTATGTTCATTGAAGGTAATGCTTCCATGATTATCCTCGTGCCCCTTTTAGCTCCTATCGCTGCTAAATACGGCATTAACGAGATTCAATTTGCCATGATTTACATTTTCAACAATGCTATTGGCGCTTTGAGCCCTCCGATGGGTACGCTCATGTTCGTTACCTGCTCTATTTCTAAATGTAAGACAGCTGCCTTTATTAAGGAGGCAATGCCTTTCTATATCCTGCTTATTATCGACCTGCTGTTGATTACTTACTTTGAACCCTTTACCACGTTCCTAGTAAATTTGGTTTATTAAGCAAACTACTAAGAGCGCATTTGGCTATTAATGCGCTCTTAAATTTTATTGTATATTTTATTAGCTTCATTGTTGACATATTGCGGGAATGTGATAAAATATTAGCGACGAAATGTTGTATACAAGTTGTATGGAACATAGACCTATACTTTAATTGTAATTAATTTTGATGGAGGTATTTTTCATGAAAGCTGTTCGTATTGATGCTCCTGGTAAAGTTTCTTTTATTGATATTCCTAAACCGACTCCGAAGCCGGGTGAAGCGCTGCTGAAGGTACTCTATGGCGGTATCTGCGGTAGTGATTTGGGCTCCTATCGTGGAACCTTCGCTTATTTTGATTATCCCCGTATTCCCGGTCATGAATTTGCTGCGGAAATCGTTGAAATTGAAGATAATGATAAAGGCTTAAAGCCTGGTATGATTGTAACCTGCAATCCTTATTTTAACTGCACCAAATGCTATTCCTGCGAGCGCGGTATTGTTAACGCTTGCACCAGCAACGAAACCATGGGCTGCCAAAGAGACGGCGCTTTCTGCGAATATATCACCATGCCTATCGAGCGC
Source organism: Phascolarctobacterium sp. (assembly GCA_016302525.1). GTDB lineage: Bacteria > Bacillota > Negativicutes > Acidaminococcales > Acidaminococcaceae > Phascolarctobacterium_A. Next base: position 3,092 of record JAEDNJ010000023.1, read on the forward strand.
ATTTATGACGGCAAGGGCCTGCCTGCAAGCGTGCTCTGCTTAATCGAGCCCTTCTGCATTAGCTATCATGGTGTAACCCGTGGCGGCGTTAAGGCTGGCGACAAGGTGCTTATCGTGGGCGCTGGTACTATCGGCGTAATGGCTGCTATCGCTGCTAAGGCAAAGGGTGCAGAGGTTTATATTGCCGATATCGCTCCTGCTAAATGCGACTATGCTAAGGAAACCTTTGGTCTGGCTGGCACTATCGTAAACTCCTCCGAGGAAGCTTTCACCCAAGCTTGCAATGAAGCAACCAACGGCAAGGGCTTTGATGTTACCATCGAGGCTGTAGGCCTGCCCTCCACCTTCCAAAACTGCATTGATGCAGCTGCTTTCGGCGCTAATGTTGTGCTCATTGGCGTAGGCAAGAAGAACCTGGACTTCAACTTCACCCTGATTCAAAAGAAGGAGCTGAACATCTTTGGCTCTCGTAACGCTCTCAAAAAAGACTTTATCGAATTAATCGACCTGGTTGCTGCTGGCGGCGTTGACCTGGAGAAGGTTTCTCGTGACGTTTACGGCTTTAGCGAAGCAGACAAGGCTTTTGCTGATTTCTCTGCTAACGCTGACAAGATGCTGAAGGTTAGAATTGATTTTAGCAGATAAGAAGGGAACTGAGCATGGAATTATTAAACTATAGTGTTTTAGAAAAATCTGGCTATCAAGGCTATGTTTTAAAGGAAGCTCCGGAAAAGGTGCTGCAATTTGGTGAAGGCAACTTCCTGCGTGCCTTTGTTGATTATTGGTTTGAGCTGGCTAATGAAAGAGCTGGCTACAACGGCAAGGTAGCTCTGGTACAACCCATCGCTATGGGCTTAACCGACTACATCAACAAGCAAGAGGGCCTGTATACCCTGTATCTGCGCGGCAGCGAAAACGGTCAAAAGGTAGACGAAAAACGCGTCATCTCTGCTGTAAGCCGCTGCATTAACCCTTATGAGGATTTTAAGGCTGTTTTAGAGGCTGCTGTTAACCCGGCTCTGGATGTTATTGTTTCCAATACCACCGAGGCTGGCATTGTTTATGACCCCGAAACCAAATTCGACCAAGAGCCTCCTGTAAGCTTCCCCGGCAAGCTGACCCGCGTGCTCTATGAACGCTTTAAGGCTGGCTTAAATGGCTTAGTAATCTTAAGCTGCGAGCTCATTGACAACAACGGCAAGGAGCTGCAAAAATGCGTTAACCAACACATCGAGGACTGGGGCTTAGGCGCAGACTTCGCTAAATGGATTAACGAAGAAAACATCTTCTGCAATACTCTGGTAGACCGCATTGTTCCCGGCCGTGTACGCGACCCGAAGGAAGTTGCAGCTATGGAAGAGGCTAACGGTTACCATGACGAGCTCATTGATGTAGGTGAGTGCTTCGGCGTGTGGATTATCGAAGGTCCCGAATCCTTAAACGACCGCCTGCCCTTTGAAAAGGCTGGCCTGCATGACTTTGTGCAGGTTGTTCCTGATGTTACCCCTTACAAAAAGAGAAAGGTACGCATTTTGAACGGCGCTCATACCGGCTTCGTACCTGGCGCTTATCTGGCTGGTGAGGAAATTGTGCGCGACTGTATGCACAATGAAACCATTAAGGGCTTCATGAACAAAATGCTCTATGAAGAGGTTATTCCCACTCTGCCCTTAGATAAGCAGGACCTGCTGAACTTTGCTGCTTCTGTAGCAGACCGCTTCAACAACCCCTTTGTAGACCATGCTTTAATGAGCATTTCTTTGAACTCTACCTCTAAATGGGCTGCAAGAAATATGCCCTCCTTCAAGGAATACATCAACATTAAGGGCGAGCTGCCTGCTTGCTTAACCATGAGCCTGGCTGCTTATATTGCCTTCTATACCAGTGATGTGCAACGCCGTGAGGCAGATGGCTTAATCTGCAAGCGTCCTAAGGGCAATGAATATAAGGTTCAGGATGATGCCTGGGTATTAGATTTCTACTATGAGCACCGCAATGACTCTGTAGAAGACCTGGTTAAGGCTGTTCTGACCAACACCAGAATGTGGGGTGAGGACCTGAGCGCTATTGCTGGCGTTGAGGCTGCTGTAGCTAGTGGCTTAAAGCTCATCCGCACTGAGGGTGCTGAAAAGGCCTTCGCTTCCTGCCTGTAAGAGAAGCTGCATAAATTTACTAGTTATACGGGTAGGTGCTGAGCCTGCCCGTATTTAGTAGCAAGCAAAGGAGCAAAGATGAATCCCATTGTTCAAATTAATCCTGAAGATAATGTTGTAGTTGCTATTCGTCCTGTAGCTAAGGGAACAAGCATAGAGACCTCTGTTGGCACCATTACTGCTTTAGAAGACATCCCCCAAGGGCACAAAATTGCTATCAGACCCATTGCTAAGGATGAGGGAGTTGTGAAGTATGGCTATCCTATTGGCCATGCTGTGAAGGATATTGCTGTAGGCAGCTGGGTACACACCCATAATATGCAAACTAATCTCTCTGGTGAGATTGAATATACCTATAATCCCAAGGACTGTGCCTTAGCACCCAAGGAAACCGCCACCTTCGAGGGCTTTTTACGCAAGGATGGCAAGGTGGGTATCCGTAACGAAATCTGGATTATCCCCACTGTTGGCTGTGTAAATGATGTAGCTAACCATCTGGCGAACGATAACAAGGATCTCCTGGTAGGCACCTCTGTAGAGGGCATTTACGCCTGGACCCATCCCTTTGGCTGCAGCCAGACCGGTGCAGACCATGCGCAAACCCGTAAGCTGTTGGCTGCCTTGGCTCACCATCCCAACGCTGGTGCTGTTTTAGTGCTGAGCCTGGGCTGTGAGAACCTTACCCACGAGCAATTTTTAGCTGAATTAGGCGACTTTGACCCAGAGCGCGTTTTCTTCCTGACCTGTCAGGAGGTAGAGGACGAATTAGAGGTTGGTCGTGAGCTCTTGGCTAAGTGCGTAGCCTTTGCCAGCCAGGCTCAACGCCAAACCCTGCCTGCTGATAAGCTCATTGTCGGCCTCAAGTGCGGCGCTTCCGATGGCTTATCTGGCATTACTGCTAATCCTACAGTTGGTCGCTTTAGTGACCTGCTCATTGCTCAGGGTGGCAGCACCATCCTTACCGAGGTGCCGGAAATGTTTGGCGCCGAGGGTATGCTCATGGACCGCTGCGTAAGCACTGAGGTCTTCCACAAGGCAGAGCAAATGCTGAACGGCTTCAAGGATTACTTCATCAGCCATAACGAGGTGGTTTATGACAACCCCAGCCCCGGCAATAAGCAGGGCGGCATTACTACCCTAGAGGACAAGAGCTGCGGCTGCGTACAAAAGGGTGGCAAGGCTCCTATCGTAGATGTTATCGGCTATGCAGACAGAGTTAAGGAGCAGGGCCTCACCATGCTCTATGGACCGGGCAATGACCTTGTTTCCAGCACGGCCCTGACTGCTGCTGGTGCCCACATGGTGCTCTTTACCACTGGTCGTGGTACTCCCTTTGGTGCTCCCGTGCCCACGCTGAAAATTGCCTCCAACACGCAATTAGCAGGCCGCAAGTCTGGCTGGATTGACTTCAATGCTGGCACTGTGGCAACCGGCGAAAGTCTGGATGCAGCTGGCGAGCGCCTGTTAGAGCTCGTTTTGGCAACTGCCTCTGGCAAGCAAGCGAAAAATGAAATCAACGGCTTCCGTGGCATTTCTATTTTTAAGGATGGCGTTTGCTTATAATTACATTATAGTATATAATAAACTCCAGCCCCTGGGTAAAGCTAGGGGCTGGAGCAATTTTGTTATATGAGGTGGACGAAAGCGTGAAAATTGGCAGCATAGAATTAAGAACTCCCTTAGCCCTCGCCCCCATGGCAGGGGTGACAGATTTGCCCTTTAGGCTCATCTGTGCCCGCTACGGCTGTGGTCTCACTGTCTCGGAAATGGTGAGCGCCAAGGGACTACTATATAAAAATGTCAAAACTACAGAAATGCTGCGTATAGCCGAGGGTGAAAGGCCCACTGCTATCCAGCTCTTTGGCAGCGTGCCCCAGGAGCTGGCTGCAGCAGCGAAGCAGGTCGAGGCCAGCGGAGCAGATATTATCGACTTTAACATGGGCTGCCCTGTGCCGAAGATTGTCAATAACGGCGAGGGCTCGGCCCTCATGCGTAGGCCGGAGCTGGCCTATGAGGTGCTGGCAGCTATGGTGGCTGCTGTAAAAATCCCTGTTACCGTCAAATTTCGTGCTGGCTGGGATGAAAACAGCATTAACGCTGTCGAGATTGCCCAGCTCATGGAAAAGGCCGGTGTAGCTGCCGTGGCTGTGCATGGCCGTACCAGAAAGCAGTTTTACGAGGGCAAGGCTAACTGGGATATCATCCGTCAGGTCAAGCAGGCCGTAAACATTCCCGTCTTTGGCAATGGCGACATCCATACTGTGGAGGATGGGCTGCGTATGCTAGAGGAAACCGGCTGCGACGGTCTGATGATTGGCCGTGGAGCCGATGGCAATCCTTGGCTCTTTCAGCGCCTGGCAACCGTGCTAGAGGGCAAGCCCCTGCCAGAAGAACCAGCTTTAGAGCAGCGCCTAGAGCAGGTCAGAGAGCATTTACATATGCTCGTGGACTTTAAAGGCGAGGTCATTGCCGTGAAGGAAATGCGCCGTCATGTCTGCACCTATCTCAAGGGTATGCCCAAGGCGGCAGAGTACCGCAGCCGCTTCCATCAAATGGATACAGAAGCGCAATTCTTGAGCCTCTTGGAGGAATATCACAAGGCAGCAGAAGACTACTACAAAAGTGAAGCTCTTAAGCTAGAGGCTTATCTCGGAAAGCAAACAGAATAAGAAAAGTGATTGTGATTTAGCCCTGCTGTTTTCGGTAGGTTATTGTAAAATTGTGCTAAATATGTTACAATATGCGTTCGGAAAGAAATTTCTAGGAGAAAATTTATGAGCGACACAGAGCAGCAGCGTGTTGTGAGCATTAGCCTGGGTTCCTCCAAGCGCAATGCTACCGCCGAGCTGGAATTAGCAGGGAAAAAGTTCATAGTTGAGCGTATTGGCACTGATGGAGATATTTATAAGGCCAAGCGTCTATTAGAAGCCTGGGATGGCAAAGCGACGGCCCTCGGCCTAGGTGGTACGGACCTTTATGTCTATGCTGGCAATAAGCGTTACACCTTCCACCAGTCGGCCCGCCTGATTGCCAATGTGCGCCACACTCCGGTTTTAGACGGCAGCGGGCTGAAAAATTCCCTCGAACGCAAGCTGATTAACGAGCTGGCTCAGGGCGACCTTGTGCCCATCAAGGGAGCGAAGGTGCTTTTGATGTGCGGCGTGGACCGCTTTGGTATGGCCGAGGCCCTGCAGGCAAACGGAGCTAAGGTCACGCTAGGCGACTTAATCTTTAGCCTGAATATTAATAAACCCCTCTATTCCTTGAAGTCGCTGGGCTTTTGGGCAGAACTTCTGGCCCCCGTCATCACAAGACTGCCTGTGGGCTGGTTCTATCCCGTAGGCGATAAGCAGGAAAAGCGCGTAGTGCGCCACCCTGAATATTTTGCTGAAAACGACATTATCGCGGGTGACTTTCACTATATCAAAAAATTCATGCCAGCTAAGCTGCCGGGCAAGGTGGTTATCACCAACACGGTTACAGCAACTGATCGCCAAATGCTCAAGGAGGCAGGCGTAAGGCTGCTCGTTACTACTACTCCCTGTGTGAATGGTCGCAGCTTTGGCACCAATGTGATGGAAGCCCTGCTCGTGGCCTTAGCAGGAGAGAAAAAGGCCCTCAGTGCTGAGATCTATTTACAGCTCCTAGAAAAATATCAGATAGAATCTTCTATAGAAGTGTTTTAAGAGGCTTTATTATAGAAGCTCTTTGCTAGCATTAAAAGTTCTGTAGAGAAGTCTTTTAAAGCTTAGCGCTTTCCACCGGAGCCTTGCTCCGTAAAGATAAATTCTAAAGGGAACCGTCCCTATAGAAAAGGAGTATCCTAAGTTTAACATGGAAAAGTTTGCATTTATATTCCATCCCTTATCTGTGCAGGATATGGAGCACATATCACCTATCATGCACTATCTGCCGGACAGCTTTATTGAGACCTGCCTAAAATTGAAGAAGCCTTTTAAGGTTTCCCACATTACGGGGCTAAAAAGTCCCTACGCTGAGGCTGAGGGTTGGTTTATAGGTTGTACCCTTACTGCCAGGCAGATGGTTACTCTGCCCGAAGAATTTGTTATCGAGAGAATTATTGAATGTGGGAAAATTGCCCAGGACTTGGGCGCGAAGATTGTTGGCCTGGGAGCCTTTACCTCCATTGTGGGCGATGGCGGTATCACCGTAGCCAATAATCTGGATATAGCCGTGACCTCCGGCAACAGCTATACCGTAGCTACTGCTGTAGAGGGCACAGAAAAGGCGGTTACGCTGCTAGGCAAGCGCCTGGAGGACTGCAGGGCCGTCATTGTCGGTGCAAGCGGCTCGATAGGCTCGGCCTGCGTGCGGCTTTTGTCCGCCAGAGTAAAGCATATAACTCTCGTAGCCCGGCATCTGCCACCCTTAGAGGAGCTGGCAGAGGAGGTTATGAAGAGCTCTGCCTGCGAGATAGCCGTTACAGATGAGATTCACGCTGCCCTGCGTGAGGCAGATATTGTGCTCACCGTTACCAGTGCTCTGGACTTTATCATCGCACCCAGCGATTTAAAGCCGGGCGCAGTTATCTGTGATGTGGCCAGACCTAGAAATGTTTCGCGCGAGGTTTCGCAAAAGCGTAATGATGTCCTCGTCATTGAGGGCGGTGTCATTAGCCTGCCGGGCAATGTCAACTTTAATTTTGATTTTGGCTTTCCGAAAAACACCTCCTATGCCTGCATGGCAGAGACCATGATTCTGGCTCTGGATGGGCGCTACGAAAACTTTTCCCTGGGCCGACATTTACAGCTGGACCATGTGGAGACTATTTCCCGCCTTGCGGATAAGCATGGCTTTAAGCTGGCCGGCTTCCGCAACTTTGAGAGGGCGATTACAGAGGCGCATATCCTTGAGGTGAAGCGTAACGCAGAGCTGGCCCTGGCAATTCACGGCAAATAGTCTGCCAGATTGCACGCTAAAAGCTAGCTGGCAGAGCAAGACAAGGCTTATTATTATTGACAAAAGCAGGTTAATAATTTTATAATATAATGTAATGCTCTTTTAAGAGCGCTGAAAAAGGTTTTAATACTAAAGTTTATCATAGAAAAGGAGTGTAGTTATGGCTGATAAAGTGATTAAGCTTACTGCAGATGGTCTGAAAAAATTACAAGAGGAATTAGAAAACCTAACAACTGTCAAACGCCCTGAGGTTTTGGAGCGTTTAAAGGAAGCTAGAGCGCAAGGCGACTTAAGCGAAAACTCCGAGTACGATCAAGCTCGTGAGGACATGGGCTTTATTGATGGCCGTATTGAGGAAATTAAGCAAATGCTTAAGCATGTTGCTGTTATCGACGAAGCAACCAACAGGGACACCGTCAACCTGGGCTCTACTGTAGTTTTAGAGGATGTAGAATTTGGCGACAAGGAAACCTATACCATCGTAGGTACTGTTGAAGCTGACCCCTTCAAAGGCTTGATTTCTAATGACTCTCCTGTAGGCGCAGCTGTAATTGGCCATAAGGCTGGCGACGTTGTTGTTGTCAACGCTCCTAATGGCGCTTTAGAATATAGAATTGTAGAAATTTTAGTTAAGGACTGAGTGAGGAATTATTAATGGCAGAAGTTAAGAAGAATCAGGCTGCTGAGCAAGCGCCTATGACGGAAACTGAAATAAGTGAGCAAATGCAGGTGCGCATTGATAAAATGCACAAGATTGCTGAAAAGGGCTGGCTGCCCTTTGGCCACAAGTTTGAGTGGACCCATCACACTGCTGATATCCGTGAGCAATTTGTGGATGAGGCAGAAACCGCTATGCAGGTTAAAATCGCTGGTCGTGTTATGGCTATTCGCGGTCATGGCAAAACCTGCTTTATGGATTTAGCAGACAAGACTGGCCGTATTCAAATTTATGTACGTAAGGATGTCCTGGGCGAGGAAAACTACGCTTTAATCAAAATGATGGACATTGGCGATATTGTGGGCGTTACCGGTGAAGCCTTCCGCACGCATATGGGCGAGCTGTCTGTTAAGGCAGAGGCACTGGAAATGCTGTCCAAGGCTCTGCGCCCCCTGCCAGAAAAATGGCATGGCTTAAAGGACATCGAGACCCGCTATCGTCAACGCTATGTGGATTTAATTGTCAATCCCGAAGTGCGCGATACCTTCGTAAAACGCAGTCGTGTGCTGAGAACCGTGCGTGAGGTGCTGGATAACCGCGACTTTTTGGAGGTTGAAACTCCTATGCTGAACACCATTGCTGGTGGTGCAGCTGCGCGTCCCTTTGTAACCTATCACAATGCACTAGATATTACCATGTATATGCGTATTGCCCCTGAGCTGTACCTCAAGCGCTTAATCGTAGGCGGCATGGAGCGTGTTTACGAAATGAACCGCTGCTTCCGCAACGAGGGCATTGACTATAAGCATAACCCCGAATTTACTACTGTAGAGATTTATCAGGCCTATGCTGACTACAAGGATATGATGGACTTGACCGAGGAAATTATTTCCCAGGCAGCACTGAAGGTTTGCGGCAGCATGAAGATTGAATACGAGGGTAAGGAAATCGACCTGACCCCGCCCTGGAACCGCATGACCATGATTGAGGCCGTAAATCAATATGCTAAGGTAGATTTCACTGGCGTTAGTGATATTGAAAAGGCTAGAGAGCTGGCAAAATCCGTTAATGTTGAAGTACAACCGACCTGGGGCGTAGGCAAGATTATTAATGCCTGCTTCGAGGAATATGTAGAGGATAACCTGATTCAACCCACCTTCATCATGGGCCATCCGAAGGAGATTTCTCCGCTGGCAAAGAGCAGCCAGGCTGACCCGGAGATTACCGATCGTTTCGAGGGCTTTATCTACGGCCGCGAAATCTGCAACGGCTTTACCGAGTTAAACGATCCTATCGACCAAAAGGAGCGTTTCTTAAAGCAGGTTGAAGAGCGTGCTAACGGTGATGAAGAGGCTTGCGAGATGGACGAGGATTTTGTCAATGCACTGGAATATGGTCTGCCTCCTACGGGCGGCCTGGGCATTGGTATCGACCGTCTGGTTATGTTCCTGACCAATGCTTCCTCTATCCGTGATGTCCTGCTGTTCCCCACTATGAAGCAAATTGGCGGCAAGAAGGAGGAGGCTCCTGCCTTTGCTGCACCTGCTGCTGCTCCTGTAGAGAAAGAGGTTATTGACTTCTCTAAGGTGGAGATTGAGCCCCTCTTTGCCGAGGCTGTAGATTTTGATACCTTCTGCAAGTCCGATTTCCGTGCTGTCAAGGTTAAGGAATGTGAGGCTGTGAAGAAGAGCAAGAAGCTGCTGAAATTCACTCTGGATGACGGTACTGGCACTGACCGCGTTATTCTGAGCGGTATCCACGCCTTCTATGAGCCCGAGGAATTAATTGGCAAGACCCTGGTTGCTATTGTCAACCTGCCTCCTAGACCGATGATGGGCATTGAGTCCTGCGGTATGCTGCTGAGTGCAGTACACACCGAGGAGGGCGAAGAAAAGCTGCACCTCATCATGGTTGACGAGCATATCCCTGCTGGCGCAAAGCTGAGATA
>JAEDNJ010000206.1 GCA_016302525.1 Phascolarctobacterium sp.
ATTGAGGAGATTATCGGCCATAAAAATTATGATGAGATTATCCATAGGGATGATTTAGTTATTTTGTAGTTAGGCTTGCCAGAAAAATAAGCTGGTTGGAGAGACGAAGATATGTTGAATGATACTTATGAATTAGTGGCAAAGAAGGCTAGGGCTGCGAAAAAGGCTGCTAGAGAGCTGGCTGTAGTGAGCACTGCCGTCAAGAACAGGGCACTTTTAGCTATGGCCAAGGCTTTGCTGGAGCGGCAGGAGGAGATTTTGGCAGCGAATACCTGCGACATGGAGGCTGCCATTGCCAAGGGTATGCGCACTTCTATGCAGGATAGATTGAAGCTGACACCGGCCCGCATTGAAGGCATGGCTGATGGACTGCGCCAGGTGGCAGGCTTGCCTGACCCCGTAGGCAATGTGATTGGCGGCAGCACGCTGGCCAATGGCTTGCAGATTACCAAGGTACGCGTTCCCTTAGGCGTAATTGGTATTATCTATGAAGCGCGCCCCAATGTGACTGCTGATGCTGCAGGTCTGTGCTTAAAGTCCGGCAATGCGGTGATTTTAAAGGGCGGCAGCGAGGCTATGGAGTCCAATAAGACGGTAGCCCGCATTTTAGCTGAGGCTGCAGAGGCCGAGGGTCTGCCTAGCGGCTGTATCCAGTTTGTGGATACGACAGATCGCCAGGCTGTGAGCGATTTGATTCACATGAATGGTTTGGTGGATGTGGTTATTCCCCGCGGCGGGGCAGGACTGATTAAAATGGTAGTAATGAACGCTACGGTGCCGGTTATTGAGACGGGTGCGGGCGTGTGTCATACCTATGTTGATGCTAGCGCTGATGTGGAGATGGCTGTAAATATTGCTTACAATGCCAAGGTACAGCGACCCAGTGTTTGCAACGCTATGGAGACGCTTTTAGTACATAAGGACATAGTGGCAAAATTTATGCCGGCTATGCTGGCTAAGTATGCTGAGGCTGGCGTAGAGATTCGCGGTGACGAGCGTGTGCAGGCGCTAGATAAGGCTATCGTGCCTGCTACTGCCGAGGATTGGGCTACGGAATACGGCGATTTGCGCCTGAGCGTGAAGATTGTGGACAGCATGGAAGAGGCTATGGAGCACATTGCTAAGTACAGCACGGGTCACAGCGAATGTATCGTTACACAGGACCTGGCTAAGGCGCAGCTTTTCCAGCGCAGTGTGGATGCTGCAGCTGTGTATGTCAATGCTTCCACGCGTTTTACGGATGGCAATGAGTTTGGCTTTGGTGCCGAGATAGGCATTAGTACGCAAAAGCTGCACGCTAGAGGGCCCATGGCACTGCCAGAGCTGACTAGTACGAAGTATCTTATCAACGGCAACGGGCAAATTCGAGGCTAGGAGCAATTTTTCTAGAATTCTACTATATGAATATAGGCACGGCATTGTTGGTTGAGTACCTTGCCAAAAATAAAAATCTAGTATATAATAAATTGGTTAAAATAGCATTACTGTCCTCGCACGCTGGCGAGGCTAACAGGAGGAGAAATTTTGGAAGAAATATATCGTGAAGAGTCGGGAGTTTCCTTTGAGCGCAAGGTTTTTGCGGGAATTGCTGTTTTTATTCTTGCTTGGCTGAGCTATGCTCCAGCAGTAAATTTATTTGAAACAGGTCGCTTTGATGTGCTGACCTGGGGCTTATATGGCTGTATTTTGGGCCTGATTATCTGGCGTGTTTGCTTTAGGTATACTGTTATTCTCTATAAGAATAAGACTATGGAGATTATTACCCAGGGCTTGGGCATTAAGAGAAGCTATGTCGTGGATTTAAGCAGGACAGAGAGCTTTACCAATAAGTATGAGCGCAGCTTCTTCCGCAAAACGAAGATTAGCCATTACATCCACCGCTATGATTCTCTGGATCCTAATCCGCAGCGCTTGCTGGTTTTTACCGAGGGCAAGAAAAACAGGCTGGCTGGCGTAATTTTCAAAGGCAGCGATACCCTCATTAAGAAGCTTCGTCACATGATGCCGGATAAGTATATTCAATTATAATATATAGTAGGAAACAGGATGTTATTTGCTGAGCGGGCTTAGGCTAGCTGGGCTTGTGCAATAGAAGGAGAATGAGTATGCAGGATATTGATAAGGTAGCGCCTACACTAATTGCGACCAGAGTGTTTATCGTGATGGGCTTAGCCTTTATTATGTTTTATTTGACAGTTAAGCTGATTGGACCAGAGAACAAGGAAAAATGGTTCAAAAAACGCGCTAAATATACCTTCTTTAATAGGCGTGGTCTTTTTGGTGAGGATATTAACTTTGGCTATCCTCGTACTCCCCAGGGCTTTGCCATTGCCATTGTGCTGTATGGTATTATTTTGGGCGGCGGCTTCTGGTATGTATTTATGTTAGGTTACTAAGAGGGAAAAATGGCAGAGATTCAAGGTATTGTTACAAAAACTTATGGAGAGCGTTGTGAAATCAAGGTTGACAAGGAAGCCAGTGAAGCTAGTCACCTGCCGAAGTATTTAGACTGCTGGAATCCTATCGGAGCAAAGCGCGGCGATATTGTTGGCGCTGAGTATCGCTCTATGGAAACCAATAAGGCTA
>JAEDNJ010000024.1 GCA_016302525.1 Phascolarctobacterium sp.
TTTGTACACGAATCTCTTGGTCACCAACTTTTACGAGATAGTCCACGATTTCGCCTAAGAAGGCTTTACGCAGAACCAGACCTTGCAAGGCCATAGGATCGTTTTCGCTGGTGAATTTGATTTCGGTAGGACGGCTTGCCAGATTGAAGACTTGCTCGCCCTCTACATGGCTGGGAACAATCAGACCGCTAGGCAGAGGCTTGTTATCGCCCTTGATGAAGCATTTGCCATTATCACGAACAACATCGGTGAAGCTAGAGGTACCAATAAAGCTGAAAACGAATTTGTTCGCAGGATTATTGTAAATGTTCAGCGGTGTGTCGATTTGCTGCATAACACCCAGCTTCATAACGAGAATACGATGAGACAGAGCCATAGCCTCGCTTTGGTCGTGGGTTACATAGATAATAGAGAAGCCGTATTTTTGTTGCAGGTCCTTAATCTCAAAGCGCATTTCTTCACGCAGATGTGGGTCAAGAGAGGACAGCGGTTCGTCCAGCAGCATAACATCAGGATTGATAGCTAGAGCACGTGCCAGAGCTACACGCTGCTTGCCGCCGCCAGATAAATCTGCTGGGCTGTCGTTAGCAGACTTCAGCAGGTTAGTAGCGGTGAGAGCATCACGGGTACGACGGTCGATTTCGCTCTTTTCAATCTTGCGCAAACGTAGAGGGAAGGCAACATTTTCGTAGACAGACATATGCGGCCATACTGCGAAGGCTTGGAAAACCATACCAAAGTTACGGTCTTCAGGAGGAGTATAGTGATGCTTGCGAGGGGAGCTGAACAGCTTATCGCCAACCCAAACCTCGCCGTCAGTCAAATCCTCGAAGCCGGCAACCATACGCAGGGTAGTGGTTTTGCCGCAGCCAGAGGGGCCCAGCATGGAGAAGCATTCGCCCTTGCCAATTTCAAAGCTTAAATCATTAACTGCAGGTGGAATGCCAGGTGCATATTGTTTAGTAACATTTACTAAGCGTACAAAGGACATGATTATTCACCTGCTTTCTTAGTAAAACGATTAATCAGTGTTTGACCTACAACGATAAGAATAAGGGCAATGCCAGCCAGAGCGGTGGACATAACGGTTTCGCCGTCCTCGTTCAGGGTGTAGATAGCAACACCGATGGTACGGGTTGTAGGAGCATACAGCATGATGGATACGGTCAATTCACGCAGAGCCGGCAAGAAAATCAGGAAGAACGCAGAAATCATACCAGGACGAACCAGCGGAATAACGATATCCTTTAAGGATTGCCACATGGTAGCACCGCAGGAGCGAGATGCTTCCATCAAGGAGTCGTGCACCTGCTCTAAGGCAGCGGAGTTTGCCTTTAAGGAGAAGGCCATGTAACGAGCGATATAAGCAACGAGGATAATCCAGACGGAGTTATACAGGTTGATACCGAATTGACCGGACCAAGCCAGGATTACGCCTAAAGCGATAACGGAGCCAGGAACGGAGAAGGGCAGCATACCTAAGAATTCCAGGATGCCCTTGCCGCGAACCTTCATCTTTACGATAACATAGGAAATCATTACGCCGGCAAACATGGTAATGAGAGCGGCAACGAGACCAAGGGATACAGAGTTGAAGATTGCGTCCTTAGTTACTTCATATTCGGTGAGGATGTACTTATAGTTGTTGAGAGACATATTCTCCCAGGTCAGAGGCAGACCGTAGGTGTCAACAGCACCAACCATGAAGATGATGACTGTGGGCAGTACGATGGTAAAGCCAATGTAAGCTAGGCAGAAAATCAGCAGCGGCCAGCGCAGACCACGCAGCTTTAATTCCATAGGACGGAAGGATTTACCGCCGATAATTTGGTAATGGCCGCGAGAAAGAATCTTTTGTTGTGCCCAGATGATAACTGCAGCAGAAACAACTAAAACGGTGGATAATACTGTACCAGTACGAATGGATTCAAAGGAGCCGCCGGATTGGTGAATTTTTTCGTAAATCAGAGTAGGAATGTTGTAGATACCCTGCTCAATACCCAAAACTGCAACCGTACCAAAGTGAGCCATGGAGTACAGCATAATCAGGAGCGCACCAGAGAGGATGGAGGGCAGTACCAGAGGAATGGTAATCTTGCGGGTGATGGTGAAAAGGCCAGCACCAGAAATACGCGCAGATTCCTCTAGGGTGGGGTCCATACGCTCTAAAGCGCCGCATACCTGGATAAATACGAAGGGGAAGAGATACATAACCTCTACAGCAGAAATGCCGTAGTAGCTGTAAATGTTGAAGACAGGCTCCTCCAGACTGAATAAATCCATGAGGAATTTGTTGATATAACCAGAGTTAGGAGAAAGCAGCATCTTCCAAGCCAGAGCGCCGATAAAGGAGGGCAGCATGAAGGGCACGAGGAACAGACTCTTCATAAAGGTTTTGTAGGGAAGGTCCGTACGCGTTACCAGCCAGGCAAAGAAGGTACCAACGATGGTAGAGCCAATGGTGGTCATACCAGCGATAAAGAGAGAGTTTAGAAGAGCCTGATAGGTTTCGGGCTCTCTTAAAACTGCGTAGAAGTCAGCAGCGTTGAAGGCGCCGTTAACGAAGAAAGCATTAAATAAAATTAAGAGTACGGGCCAGGCAACGAAGATGACCAATACGGCAATAGAGATGAAGAGGATAAGGTGAGCAATGCCAAAGCCAGTATCCTTTTTTATACCTTTGTTCACAGCTCCTCCACCTCCTTCAGTTGAGCAGAATCAAACCAGTGCAGGGCGCGGAAGCTGATATAACATTCCTCGCCATCCTTGAACATCAGGTCTTGGCTAATAGCCTCGTGGGTAACAACCTCGGTACGCAGAACCTCGCCATCAATGTTGATAGCATAGTCCATAGTGGTGCCAAGATAGCTAGCACGCTGGATAACGCCCTTGAGGCACTTGCCTTCGGGCTTACGCATAATTGCTACATCAGAGGGACGGAAGCCTACAACATATTGTGCGGCCTTCTTTTCGGGGCCAGCGTAGGGAACCTCCTGGCTGCCAGAGCCAACAAAGAATTTGCCGTCCTTTTCAGTGATGTTGAGGAAGTTCGCAATACCCATGAATTTGAAGACGAAGAGGTCAGCGGGCTTTTCAAAAATTTCGTAGGGATCGCCAATCTGACGAATCTTGCCATGAGAGTCCATGATAGCAATTCTGTCGGAAATTGCCAGAGCAACCTCCTGGTCGTGGGTTACATACATAACAGTGATACCGAACTTGCGTTGCAGGGCCTTGATTTCAAAGCGCATTTCCTCGCGCAGGTTAGCATCCAGGTTGGACAGAGGCTCGTCCAGCAGCATTACAGAGGGGTCTGCCACGAGAGCACGCGCTAAGGCAACGCGCTGTTGTTGACCGCCAGAAAGCTCGGAGGGGAGACGCTTTTCCATGCCCTTCATGCCTACGATATCAATCATACGCATTACCAGCTCATCAATTTCTTTTTTAGCACGCTTTTCCATTTTCAGAGGATAAGCGATATTTTCGTATACGGTCATGTGGGGCCAAACTGCATAGTCCTGGAACACAACGCCTAAGCCGCGGCGTTCTGGGGGAATGTAGGCACCACTGCCGCTGTCTGCTACAACGGTGTTATCAATGCAGATTTTACCTTGATCGGGAACCTCGTGTCCGGCGATAAGACGAATTAACACTGTCTTGCCGCAGCCGGAGGGGCCCAGCAGGGTAAAGCATTCACCCTTGTGAATATCGAGGTCGAGACCCTCGTGAACCTTGTGCTCACCATAGGCTTTAAATACGCCCTCGACGGTAATAATGTTTTCCATATTATTTCCCTCAATACATAGGCAAAACGCTTTTAAGCATGAAGCTCAAAGAAGCCAGCCTTGCAATACCTAAAACTAGAAAAAGCGGCAGAACGGATAGACCTCCATTCTGCGCGCTTTGTGAAACATAACTGTTAAATTTTAGCTAGCCAATGGGAGGAGCTCCCTTTGGAGGGCAAAACTATTTCTTAACTTGCATGATTTCGGTGAATTTCTTGATAACGGATTCTTTGGTTTTAACTGCTTCCAAGTAATCGCAAGGAATAGCTTGAGCCATAGCATCCTTCGGCTTGGGCAGGGTGAAGTGCTTGTTAGGCATAGGAACATCTTCACGAACAGGAATGGTGCCTTGAGCAGCAACCATGGTTTGAGCTTCCTTACCCAGCAGGTAGTCAACGAATTTCTTAGCAGCGTCAACCTTAGGAGTGCCCTTGAAAATAGCTACAGGAGAAGGAATTACCAGTAATTCTTTCGGATAGCACATCTTCAGATGAGCGCCCTTAGCGATTTTAGCGCTGGTGATGTAGTCAACTGCCAGAGAAGCGCTTAATTCGCCAGAAGCGGTATCGTCGATAACTTGGCCAGAGCCTTTACCGATACGGCCGCCGTTAGCTTTGATGTTTTGGAAGAATTCCCAACCAAATTTGGATTGCAGCAGAGTTACGGACATATAAGAGGTGCCGGACAGTGCGGGGTTAGCAATACCGAATTTGCCCTTGTATTCGGGTTTCAGCAGGTCTTGCCAGGAGGTAGGAGCTTCTTTAATCTTATCGGTGTTAACGATGATACCCAGGGTACCCAGACGAGCTGCATGGAAGGAGCCATCATAATCCTTGAACGGGTTAATGGTTTCTTTAGCAACAGGAGATTTGTAGGTTTCCAGGATGCCTTCGGATTTCATTTTGTAGAAGTCAGGTACTTCAGAGGTCCAGATAACGTCAGCCAGAATTTTGCCGGATTGACGTTCAGCAGCGATTTTAGCCATCAGCTTACCAGCGCCAGCGGATTGATAGTCAACTTCGATGCCAGGGTTCTTTTTCTTGAAGCCTTCAACGATACCCTTAATCAGGGATTCCTTCATAGAGGTGTAGATAATCAGCTTTTTGCTGTCCTTAGCAGCAGGAGCTTTTTTCTCTTCAGCCTTTTTGTCGCCGCCGCCGCAGCCAACGATCATGCTAGAAGCAACTACAGTAGCAAGAGCCAGTGCACAAAGTTTTTTGTTCATAATTTTGCCTCCTCAATATTGTGTCTACACATCCTTGTAGTAGACCGGTACTTTATTAGCTATGCAAATTTCTGTCGTCAACAGCCTTGTTTGTGATAGAAATAGTACAGCATATATACATATATAAGGTATCACATTATGCAAAAAATTGCAAGGAAAAATTAGCTTATGCATAATTCTCAGGGGATGTTAGACTTACAAATTTTATACTTGTTGCTACAAAAGTTACATATGTAGCACATTCTTAAAAAAATACATTTTCGTGATTGAAGTCTAGAAGTTTTTGTGATAAACTGTAAAAAGCGGTAATGCGACTGCAAAAAAGTATGTCCTAAATTCAACTTCTAAATAATATGAAAAAGAGGTGTTATTTGTGAAAAAAATGTTGAAAAGAAGCATCCTGATGGCTGTTTTAGCTGGTGTTAGCTTCGTGGCTGCTGGTAACTATGCTGTTCCCGCTTATGCTGAAACCGCAACTGTAACTACCAATGTTACCATTGAACAAAAATCTGTTATTAACTGGGAAAAAGGCAGTGATGCAGATGTAGAGGCTATGGGTATTGGTTTACCTCCTGCTAATATGCCTCCTGCACGAGCTATGGCTCTGGCTCGTCGTGCAGCTATCGTAGATGCTCAACGCAACTTAATTGAAACCATCAAGGGTGTACAGGTTGACTCTGAAACCGTTATGGAGAACCTGATGATTTCCAGTGACGTTGTTAAGACTGGTGTGAGCGGCATTATAAAAGGTGCGGTAATTGTTAAGGAATATACCAATCCTGATGGAAGCTATTCTGTTATTATGAAGGTGCCTATGTTTGGCGTTAAGGATTCTGTAGCTTCTGTTGCTGTTCCTTCCGTTGCTCCTCAACCGGAGCCCTTACCGGTTGTTGATGTGAAAGAAACTCCGTTGCCGAAACCGGTTATTAAAGAGGTACAAAGTGTTGGTTATACCGGCGTTATCGTTGATGCTACTGGTCTGGGCCTGGAAGCAACCTTCTCCCCGGTTATATATGATACAAATGGCCGTGCTATTTATGGCATGAAAAATATAGATCCGAATTTTGCAATTTCTAAGGGTATGGTTGAATACTCCAAGGATCTGCAAAAGGCTACTGTAGGCAGCCGTGCAGGCAGCAATGCTTTAGTGGTAAAAGCAGTTGGAGTTAAAGGCGGCGCTAACAGTGTCAATAAGGTGAATGTGGTTGTATCCGTTGAGGACGGCGACAAGATTTTGCTGGCAAATGAAAAAACCAACATGCTGAGCCAATGTGCAGTTGTATTTGTAAGATAATATTTTAGTTTTTAACAAGGCAAGGCATCTCTCTTTATGTGGATGCCTTGTTTTGTTAGGGTGCTGTAATTATGAAAAAGCTGCTATATATTCCCTTAAGCATTGGGCTGTTGTGCTTTTCCAGCTTCTGTCAGGCAGCTGACCCATCGCCTCAGTCTGAGACAAATGTTAGTGTCAGCACTGAATCACAAGGAATAATCGATAAAATTTTAAGCCTTGTGACCGTAGAAAAGCCAGATAAGCCTGAGGTGCTGCCAACATATAAGCACTTACCCACAAGTGAAGCTGCTTTAGCTAGCTACCAGGAGGCAGAAGAGCTCTTGTACAGTGCATTAAATACTAATGCTAATGATGAAAGAAGAGCTAAACTAGGCAAGGCCATTGAACTCATTATCTCTGTCAATGATAAGGAGAAGGATTGTGCTGCTGCCCAGTTTTTGGCCGCCAAGCTTTACAGAGCCTATGGTGGCTTAGCCTATGCTAAAAAATATCAACAGATGGCAGTAGATACCTGCGCTAGAGGCCTGGCAAAGGACCTTAGCTGCCGTCAGGCCCATCTGGATTTGGCAATTATGTTCTTTGCTGGTGATTATCGCTATGATAAGGATTATGCTGAATATGCAGAGCGGGCTCAGCTGCACGCAAAAGAGGTTTTACAACAAACAGAGACCTTGAACAAGCCCACAGCAAGAGCTGATTATCAGTCTGCGCTAGCTAGCATGATTTTGGGTAAGGACAAGGATGCTAAGCAATATTTAAAGCTGGCCCTCGAAAAAGGATATCCTGCCAATAAAAGCTATGCAAGGGTTTGTGAGGATATGCTGGACGGAGAGTTTCAGGTTTATCCAACAAAGGCAGAGTCTGTAAAGCAAAGCTTTTTGGCCTATAGCTTTGGCTTAGTAGAGTAGAAAAAATAAATTAGTCAGGAGATTGTGTGATGAAATTAGGTAAAATTTTAAGTGGTGCATTAGCACTTACGATGGCTTTAGTTGTTTCCGTAACTGCAGAGGCTGCCAAAAAAAGAGTAGCTGTTATGAATGTAGGCAATAATGCTCATACCAGATTTGGTCAGGCTGCTGCCGATCAATTAAATGTAGAGATTGAATCCGCTATTGTTAACTCTGGCGCTTATGAAGCACTGGAAAGAGGCAGATTGCAATACTGCTTAAGAGAATTAGGTCTGCAAAACAGCGGTGTTGTAGACGGAAATTCTGCTATCGAGTTCGGCAAAATGACTGGCGCGCAATACAGTGTATTTGGCAATGTTGTTAGTGCGGAAATTACTCAAACTCCGATTACCTTCCAGATTAAGGGCAAGATTAGAATGCAATTCAAATTAGTTGACAATATGTCTGGTAGCATTGTTTCTGCTAAGATGCTGGAGGGCACCAAGAGTATCTCTACCTTTGAGGCGGACAAGAATAATATCCCTGAAGCAACCTTAATTCACGGTGCAGCTGTTGATGTTTCCGAGAAGGTTAGAAGAGAGCTGATTGGTAACCAGGTTGGTACTATTGCAGCTATTCAGGGAGAAAAGGTGTACATCGATTTAGGCAGTAGCAATGGCATTAAGGAAGGCGACGTATTCATTGTCTATAAGGAAGGCAAGCCTATTTTCCATCCTATTAAAAAGACTATTATTGGTGTAACCACTGTTGATTTAGGTGAAATGAAGGTCATCGAGGTTCAAGATGACTATGCAGCTGGCACCTGCAAGCTGAAAAATGGTGCAATACCTAAAGAAGGTATGAAGGTTAAGGGGAAGATGAAAAAATGAGAAAAGCGTTGATTATGCTTTTAGTCCTGGCTCTCACCAGTATCTGCGCTGCCTGTTTCGCGAAGAATGTCACTGTTAGTGGTGTAGGCAGTACGGAGTCCGAGGCTAAAAGCGATGCTTTACGTATGGCCATTGAGCAAGCCTCAGGCATGATGATTGATTCGCAAACCTGGGTTGACAAGGCTGTTGTTATTGAGGATAAGATTACATCTAGATCCAGAGGCTACATTACTAATTACAAGGTAGTAAATTCTGCCAATGATGATGGTAATTGGAAGGTAACCATGAATGTGGATGTGGTTGATGACCCTAACAGCGTTAAGGGGCTGATGGATGCTCTGGCTCGTGAGGGCTTAATTCAAGAGGTAGCTTTGAATCCGCGTATTGCCGTAGTCATTCCCGAAAGGCATCTAAATTATCGAGTACCAAATCCTACTGGTGAAACTGCTTTAATCAAGAAGTTTATCGAATCTGGCTTTAACAATATGGTTGATATTAGCGATACTAGAACGAAGCTTAACAATCCTATGCTGATGAACCAGGATGAGCTGGCTAGCCTGGCTAACAGCCTGCGTGCAGATATTCTGATTGTTGGTGAAGCCTTTAGTGAGAGTGCTGGTGATGTGGGTAAGTTCTTGCCTGGTCAACAACGTACTGGAATTCAATCCTGCCGTGCTCGTGTAGAGGCTAAGATGTATTATGCTCGCACTGGTCAAATCATAGCTGCCGATGGCAAAGCTGGCTCTGGTGCGGACACATCTCAGGCTATTGCCAGCAAAAAGGCTCTGGCCAATGCTGGTGATGCCTTAGGCGAATATTTTGTTACTAAATTTATGGAAGCTATTGGTCGTGGCAATACCTCTATGGAAGTAATTGCCAATGTTTCCAGCTATCAGGATGCAAATAAAATTACTGCTGCCCTTGGTCAGGTAAACGGCGTAAAGGATTTGCAGCTGCGCAATTATGCTGATGGTAAGGCAATCTTTTCTATGGTATATACTGGTTCTCCGGAAAGCTTATTTAACCAGCTGCAGAAAAATGCAGAGTGTACCGTAGAAATGAGCTCCACTGCTTATAAGTCTTTGACTGTTAATGTTTACTAATTCGAGAAAGGAAACGGAAATTGTTATGAAGATTTTTTCTACAAAAGCTTTAGTCGCTGCTGCGATTATTTTGAGCTCCTCATGTATGTATCATGCCATCCAATCTCCGGCTGTTTTTGCTGCTAAGGTAGAGACTACCACCGTTGTGACAGTAGAACAAAAGACTCAGGTAAACTGGGAAAAGGGCGCTGATTCTGAGGTTGTGGCTATGGGGATTGGCTTGCCTCCGCAAAATGCAGTTGGTGCACAGGGCAAGGTACTGGCTCGCCGTGCAGCTGTTGTTGATGCTCAACGCAATTTAGTAGAAACTATTAATGGTGTACAGGTTGATGCAGAGACCACCGTAGAAAACCTGATGGTTACTAGTGATGTTGTTAAGACTCGTGTAGCTGGCCTGATTAAGGGTGCAACTATTGTGAGCGAGCAGCAAAATCCGGACGGCAGCTACAGTGTAATAATGCGTGTGCCCATTTATGGTGTAAGTGGCTCCTTAGGTGCTGCGATTGTAGATGAAGCACTCAAGAATGCTCCTGAGCCTGCTCCTGCTCCGCTGCTGCCTAATGTTAAGGGCGCTGCTGAGGATGCTAGACTAGAGGCTGCTAATATTATTGCTGCTGCTAAGGCAGAGGCTGCTAATATTATTGCTGCAGCTAGAAAGCAAGCCGATGCTATTATTGCTGAAGCTAAAGGAACAACAAATGCACCTAGCGCAGTTGTAGCAGCTGCTCCTGTTGCTGAGAGCAAGGTTACTGTTTTAAATGCTAGCGAAATTAGAGAGCTGGATAGCAACGAATATACTGGCGTTATCATTGATGCTTCTGGCCTGCCCTTAGAGGCAACCTTCTCCCCTGTCATTTATGATGTTAAGGGTCGTGCTATCTATGGTATGAAGAATGTTAACCCTGATTTTGCTATCTCTAAAGGCATGGTTGAGTACTCCCGCAATCTGGAGCAATCCAAGCTGCAAAGCCGTGCAGGCAGCAATCCTTTGATTTTGAAGGCTACGAGCGTATCTGGCGGTAAGAACTCTACCAACAAGGTTAATGTTGTAGTTTCTGAGGCTGATGGCGACAAGATTCTTTTGGCTAACGAAAAGAATAGCATGCTGAAGCAATGCTCCGTAGTATTTGTAAGATAAATTAAGCTGAGGCTAAAAACAAGCAGATAGGAGGTGTAAAGG
Source organism: Phascolarctobacterium sp. (assembly GCA_016302525.1). Taxonomy (GTDB): domain Bacteria; phylum Bacillota; class Negativicutes; order Acidaminococcales; family Acidaminococcaceae; genus Phascolarctobacterium_A. The sequence continues at coordinate 10,365 of JAEDNJ010000024.1, forward strand.
AATGCTAAAATGTTGTAAGGCAGGACTAAGCCTTCTATCTGCTCTTTTGCTTTTAGGAGCATTGCATGGACAGGCTTATGCTATTGCTAAATATAGACAGCAGCCCACACAAATGACAGTAGCCAATGAGGCTATGGAGGTTTTTTCCATCGTTAATAGGGAGAGAAAGGCTCAAGGGCTGAGCCCCCTAGTCTTGGATAAGGAGCTTATGGAGGCTGCAGCAATTAGAGCTCGTGAGCTGCCGCGTAATTATTCTCATACACGACCTGATGGCACAAGCTGCTTCACTGTTTTAAAATATCATAACGCCTATAAGGGGGAAAATATTGCCGCTGGCTATCCTAATTCCAGGGCTGCCATGGATGGGTGGATGCATTCTCCGGGGCATAGGGCAAATATCCTGAATCCTAAATTTACGAAGATAGGTATTGGTTATGTCTATGAGCCTAATTCTAAATATAGACATTATTGGACACAGCTCTTTTTAAGCAGGGATTTTTAGGATTTTTCAAGACAAAGATTTCTCTCGTAAATGTTAAGGAAAAGACATAATTAGGTTGTAGTATTTTACTGAAATATGGTATAATAGGCGACAGATGTAAAGCTTGTTTTACTATATTTTGAAAATTTGGCAAGAGGTGTTACTATGAAAAAATTAGCAATGGCACTGGCTATGACTGGTGCAATGGCAATGGCAAGTGTATGCTCTGCTGCTGGCGAGGGTGCTGCTCTCACTAAGGCGCAAAAGGCTTTAGAAACCTTTACTGCTGGTATTAATGGTGTTGAAACTGTAACCTATGCTCAGGCTTCTGCAGGTCTTGTGCCCGAATTAAAGGCGAAGCTGACTGAGGAAGCTTATAATGGCCTCAAAAAATCTGTCAAGGAAAAGCTAGGCACCTGCAAGGAGTCTCACTTCCGCAGCTTTGAGCGCTTCAATGATGGCGATAGAGTTGTTTACCTGGGTAAATACAGCAAGGAAGAAAATGTTGCGATGATTTTTGTTTTCAATCCTGCTGGCAAAATCGTCAACTTTGCTTTGAATCCTATTAAACCAGCTCCGGCTCCTGCTAAGGCTCCCGCTGCTCCCGAAAAGAAATAAAATAGTGCGCTAGGTATAATGCTTTATCTAGTAAAAACAAAAATGCTCGCCTTAACAGCGAGCATTTTTTTGCAACGATTTTAAATTACATACATTCGCGGATAGCCTTAGCCATGCGTTTAATGCCTTCCACAATGCGCTCATCCGGCATATTGGAGAAGTTGATACGCATGCTGCGGTCGGTTTTGTCGTTGGGGTAGAAGGCATCACCGATAACACCAGCAACCTTTTGCTCAATGCATTTTTGGAATACCTTGAGAGCGCTTACGCCTTCGGGGAAGGTGAGCCAGAGGAAGAGACCGCCTTCAGGATGGGTCCATTCGGTGCCTGCAGGGAATTCAGCAGCCATACGCTCTAAAATTAAATCACGACGATGCTTGTAAAGAGCAACGATTTCCTTAACGTGCTCGTCCAGGTCATATTGCTCCATGTAAGCATCAGCAACGCCTTGGTCGAAGTTAGAGGTGTGCAGGTCAGCACTTTGTTTAATCATAACAAATTTTTCCAGCAGCTCGTGCTCAGCAGCAATCCAGCCCAAGCGCAGACCGGGGCAGAAAATCTTGGAGAAGGTGCCCAGGAACATTACAAGGCCCTTGGTGTCCAGAGATTTCAGAGAAGGCAGGATTACGCCTTCATAGCGCAGCTCGCCGTAGGGGTTGTCTTCAACTACAGGCAGGTTGTGCTTATTAACAACCTCCATGAAGGCTTGACGGCGTTCCATAGACCAGGTGCGGCCAGTGGGGTTTTGGAAGTCAGGAATTACATAGATAAATTTGCAGTTCGGAGTAGTAGAGAGAATTTTATCCAGCTCTTCAGGAATCAAACCGCCGTTGTCGGTAGGAACCTCAACGAATTTAGGTTGATAAGCATTGAAAGCGTTGAGAGCGCCCAGGTAAGAGGGGCTTTCGCAGAGAACAACATCACCAGGGTTGATGAACAGCTTGCCCACGAAGTCCAGGCATTGTTGAGAGCCGGTTGTGATGAGAATGTCATCTACGTCAACAGGGGTATTGTATTTGTCAGCCATACGCTTGGAAATCTTTGCGCGCAGAGAAGGACGGCCTTCGGTGGTTGCATATTGCAGCAGTTGACGGCCTTCTTTAAGCACCAGGTCATGAGAAACCTTGGCAATTTCTTCAATAGGGAACAGCTCCGGTGCAGGCAGACCACCAGCAAAGGAAATGATGTCGGGCTGT
>JAEDNJ010000025.1 GCA_016302525.1 Phascolarctobacterium sp.
CTGGTGGTGCTGGCATTATTGGCACTGGCGGCCGTACTGCTGAATGGGTTCGCGCCGAAATTAGAAAAGCCAAAACCTTGACAGATAAGCCCTTTGGCTGCAATATCATGCTCATGGCTCCCAATGTTGCTGAGGTTATCGAGGTAATCTGTACCGAAAAGGTGGCCTTTGTTACCATGGGTGCCGGCAATCCTGTTCCCCACATTCCTACTCTTCACGCAGCTGGTGTGAAGGTCATCCCTGTTGTACCTAATGTTAAGCTGGCTCAACGCATTGAAGCGGCTGGCGCAGATGCTATGGTTGTAGAAGGCATGGAGGCAGGCGGACACATTGGCAAGCAAACCACCATGTCCCTTATGGAAAATGTACTGCCTAATGTTAAGAACATTCCTGTCCTGGTTGCAGGAGGTATCTCTGATGGTCGTGCAATCGCTGCAGCTCTGCTCATGGGTGCAGAGGGCGTACAAATGGGCTCTCGCTTCCTCATGTCTGTAGAATGTCCTGCTCATCCCAAGGCTAAGGCTGCTATCGCTGCCGCTACTGATACCGATAGTGCTGCTACCGGCTATAGCCGTAATATGGGCGTGCGCTGCTTAGAAAACGCCTTCACGAAAAAATTCACAGAAATGGAAATCAGTGGTGCTCCTAAGGAAGAGCTCATGCGTATCGCTGTTGGTACTAACCGCAGAGGCATTGTTGAGGGTGATATTGAAAACGGTGAGGTTATGGTTGGCCAGGCTCTTAATGTGCTTAACGAAGTGCTCACCTGTCAGGAAATTATGGATAAGCTGATGAAAGAGTGCCAAGCTGCCATCAAGAGAGTGCAGAACTTTGCTGAATAAGCACTGTTGCGTTCATATTTCCAGTGATTTCTGTCCATATAAAGAAAATCTAAATTAATATACTTATGCATAAAAGGCATAGCTGAATTCTAAAGACTCAGCTATGCCCTTTTTTCATATATAATGATGTCGAATTATTTGTCTTGTATATTAACCGTTCAGACAATAAAGCTTTGTATCAGAGAAGATTTTCAGCCCAATTTAAAAGGCACAGCTAAACCCTAAAGGTTCAGCTATGCCTTTTTTTATATATAGTATGTCGAATAGCCTTATGAACCAGCATGGTTAACTATTCTCGAAAAAACTCTTATTTTTTGTGCACCTCTTGGCCAGGGATTTGCATTACAGCACCAAAGGCAGCAGAGGATACCAGGGCTGCATAGCGTGCCAGATAACCGCTCTTAACCTTCGGCTCAGGGCAAACCCATTTAGCACGGCGCTCTGCCAGCTCTTCCTCAGACAAGCGTACATTTAAGGTACGATTCGGAATATCGATATCGATAATATCGCCATTTTGAATTAAAGCAATGTTGCCGCCCTCGCGAGCTTCGGGAGAAATGTGACCAATGCAGGCACCACGGGTAGCACCAGAGAAACGACCGTCTGTTAAGAGGGCTACATCCTTGTCGTGACCCATACCAGCCAGTACAGAGGTGGGGTTCAGCATTTCGCGCATACCAGGACCACCCTTAGGACCTTCGTAACGAATAACAACAACATCACCGGAAACGATTTCCTTAGCGCAGATAGCTGCAATAGCCTCGTCCTCAGAATCGTAAACCTTTGCCGGGCCACTGAACACCTTCATAGAAGGATCTACAGCAGATTCTTTAACAACGGAGCAGTCAGGAGCAATATTACCCTTTAATACTGCGATACCGCCAGTCTTATTGTACGGATTCTCTACGCTGTGAATAACCTCGGGACGGGTAATTTCAGCATGAGCAATAATTTCGCCATAGGTCTTGCCACAAACATTGTAGCAATCCTTGTTGATAATGCCCAGCTTATCCAGCTCATGCATAACAGCAGGAATGCCGCCAGCCTCATTCAGGTCGATAATGTGGTGAGAACCACCAGGGCTCATCTTAGTCAGATAAGGAGTGCGCTTAGCGATTTCGTCAAACTTCTCCAGAGCTAGGTCAATGCCACATTCGTGAGCGATAGCAGGCAGATGTAAAGCAGTGTTGGAGGAGCCACCGATAGCCATATCAACAGTAATAGCATTCTCGAAAGCCTTCATGCTCATGATATCGCGAGGCAGAACCTTTTCGCCAGCTTCAGCCTTAGCCAGCATATCCATAACAGCCATGCCAGCATGCTTAGCCAGAGCAATGCGCTTGCCGTTATAAGCAGCAGGAATGGTGCCGTTGCCAGGCAGACCCATGCCTAAAACTTCAGTCAGGCAGTTCATAGTATTAGCAGTAAAGAGGCCGGAGCAGGAACCGCAGCCAGGGCAGCAAGCGTGCTCAACCTCGCTGAGCTCTTGCGCATTGATTTGACCGGATTCAAAGCGACCAGCAGCCTCAAAGCAGGTAGATACAGAAATATCCTTGCCGTGCAGACGACCAGGCAGCATAGGACCACCAGATACAACTACAGTAGGAATATTCAAACGAGCGGCAGCCATCAGCATACCGGGAACGATTTTGTCGCAGTTAGGAATTAAAACCAGGGCATCAAATTGATGGCCATTAGCAACTGCTTCAATAGAGTCAGCAACTAATTCGCGAGATGCCAGAGGATATTTCATGCCGTTGTGACCCATAGCAATGCCATCGCAAATACCAATTGCGGGGAATTCAATGGGAACGCCGCCAGCTTCTAAAACACCATATTTAACTGCTTGCGCAATTTGATCTAGGTGCATATGACCAGGAATAATTTCGTTAGCAGCACAGCAAACACCAACTAAGGGCTTCTTTAATTCTTCTTCAGTATAGCCCATTGCATAGAACAGAGAGCGATGAGCAGCACGGGTAGAACCCAGCTTAACTTCTTGTGAACGCATAGTTTTGAACCTCTTTCCCTTTATTATATATTTTACATAAACAAAGATAATCCTTAAACAAGGATATTATGATAATTATACTCTTTTCCACTGTAAAAGTCTAGATAAATGTTAAGAATTACTACAGCATTTATGTCACAAGGACAAAGGTACATACTGAAAACCACATTATAAAGAACAACCTGCCTCCGCTAGTACAGAGGCAGGTTAAAATGCTTCAATATAAAATTGAGCTTAAAATTTCTATCACGCACTAAGCTTTTCCAGCCAAGGAAGGAAAATACCACCAGCCAAATTACCCAGAGTTATCACTGCTAGGGCTGCAAGGCTTTCTACAGGTCTCGTATAGAACACACCAGATACACAAAAATAATACATATCTGCTACGCTATGCTCTGTGCCAGCAATGATAAAGCAGCTCACGCCAAAAAGAATAGCCATGTACTTGCCTATTTCGTGGGGATTCTTAGCATAGCCATTCACTGCCAGATAAATAAACACATTACATAAGAAGCCTAAAAAGAACAACGAGGTATAGGAGCTTGCGAGCTTGGCCTGCACCAAGTTTTCTGCAATTACGTTGATACCTTTAGCGCCACAAATCACAGTAGCGTTTTCCATAAGGCCCAAAAACATACAGCCGACCAGATTGCCCAGCCAAATTATGAGCAGGTCCAGGAGATAGCTAGGCTTATTATCCAGTAAATAGCAGGCCTTGCCGGTGTAAAGAGCATAGCCACGCGTACAAACAGCCAGCAAACCAATGGCAAAGAAAACAGAGCCTACAATTGTTCCCCCAGGAACAGCATCCTTAATGCGTAAAAAAGCAGTACCTCCTAAGCCAATAGAAAAGCCCGCCATAATGGCCTTAATGAAAAGCTGTTGATATCCTTGCATAATAATCATTTCCTCCTACCGTTTTGCGGTTGCTATTTGCATAAGCCCGCTATTATTGCTCACAGTGCCCTACTCCTAGCCTAAACTGCCTCCCTAGCTGGAGTTATGCTTAGCCTCTCTGCTATTTTTACAGCCAAGCACAGCTCATTAAGATACAAAAAGACCGCCCAGGCACTAGTTGCCCAGACGGTCGGCTTAGCTTGGATATGGTTCATGTGGTCTATTCCACTTATCCGTCAGTTCCATATCCTCTCTTGATAATTTAATTATAGCAAAGCAGCTTGGTTATGTCAATATCCTAGGCGCGTTTAAACAGCTTCCCCAGGAAGGGGCTCAGCAGGCTTAAGGCTGCTGCCGCTAGGAAGAACAGGCACAGCGGACGAGTAAAGAAAACACTAAAGCTGCCATCACTCATAATCAGCGAGCCTACAAAGTTTTGCTCTGCCATGCTACCCAGAATAATACCAATGATAACAGCACTCATGCTAAAGCCCAGCTTATTCAGGAAATAACCTACAAAGCCACTAAATACCATTAGGTAAACATCATTCATAGAATTATTGTAGGAATACGTGCCTACGAAGGTCATCATCACAATGATGGGCAGCAGAATGTGAATAGGCACGCTAACAACCTTAACAAAGAGCTTGATAAGGCTAAAGCCCATGATACCCATTACAATATTAGCCAAAAGGAGACCAATAAAAATAGCATAAACATCAGGCGCCTTTTGCACGAAGAGCAGTGGTCCAGGCTGCAGTCCCTGCACCATGAGAGCGCCCATCATAATAGCGGTCGCACCATCACCAGGAATACCCAAGGTTAGCACGGGAATGAAGGCACCACCAGAAACAGAGTTGTTGCCAGCCTCAGAGGCTACAATACCCTCAGGCTCGCCCTTGCCAAAGTTTTCGCTATGCTTGGACCAACGCTTTGCCTGATCATAAGAAACAAAGGAAGCAATATCGCCACCCGTACCAGGTACGCAGCCAATGAAGGTGCCAATACAGGAGGAGCGCACCAGCGTAATCATAACCCTTTTAATATCAGCCCAGGATGGCAGAGAGCTGTCAATAGACATACTCTGCTCCACCGCTTTTTGATGATAATAGGTTTCTACGCTGCTCAAAACCTGAGCAAAGGCAAAAACGCCAATCAGCACAGGAATAAAGGAAACACCGCCTAGGAAATAAGTGGTATCTAGAGTAAAGCGAATAGTGCCGCTCATATCATCAATGCCAACAGTAGCCAAAAAGAGACCCAAAAGGCCACCCATAATGCCTTTAATGACACTACCAGAGGATACAGAGGTAATAATACTCAAGCCAAAAATCGCCAGCGCAAAATATTCAGGCTTAGAAAATTGCAGAGCCACCTTTGCCAGCTGAGGCGCTAATAAAATTAAGCAAATGGTACTGAAAACACCACCAAAGGTGCTCGCCATTGTAGACAGGCCCAGAGCTCTGCCCGGCTGGCGCAGGGTGGTAGCCATAGGATAGCCATCTAAGGTCGTTGCTACAGAGGCTGGCGTGCCCGGAGTTTTCAGCAAAATTGCGGAAATACTGCCGCCATAAATCGCACCACAGTAAATACCCAGCAGCATCAAAATACCGCCAATACCGTGGAAGCTAAAGGCCACAGGGAAAAGCAAGGCCAAGCCCATATTTACACTCAAGCCCGGCATACAGCCAAAGGCAATACCAACTAAAACACCAAAGACTAAACCCATCAGGTTAAGCGGAACCAGAACCATTTGCAGGGCAGTTAAAATATCTGTCATTCTGTTTCCCTCCTAGCCTAAAAAGATAGATTCCGGCAGCTTAGTACCAAGTATCAAAGCAAAAACAACAAAAATGAAAAGCATGGTTCCCACAGCAGTTACAGCTAAACCAATTTTATTCTTATAATCCATTAGCACCATGATGGCAGGAATTAGCAGCAGACCAGCAGCATAGAAGCCCAATAGGTTAATAAGCACACAGAAGACTACCACCATGGCCATGAGAATATAAACACGCTTATTAGCAGCAGTAGTGAGACTAACCTCCTGCTCCTTCAGCTCTGCCTTGTGAGTAACACTGTATACCAAAAGCAAGGCGGCAGCAAACCACAGCGCAGCGCCTAAGCTAAAGGGCCAAAAGCCCGGACCAGGACCATTTTGAGTGAAGGCCATAGGAAAAGCACTGGCCGCCCTCATAATCATGGCACCTAGTAACGCTCCTAGTACACCTACTAAATAATTGCAATGTAACATACTTTTCATCAGTAAAACCTCATTAATATACTTATATTATAAGCCTCAGTAAGAAGCTATAATTCTAAAATTGACACCTGCTTTTACTCCAATATAAAGATTTTAAAAGCTTTTAATCCTCATAACCCCTGTGAGCCTGCAAATACACTCTAGCTGGTAAACGCTGCGTACCCTTATAGCGCAGCTTAAAATGCGAAACCATAGAGAACAAATGCTCTACCTCGCCGAGAGCCTGAGGAATGTCTGCATAAAACATACAATCTGCTAGGCAGACAATGCGCTCGTCAATAACATTAATCTTCTGGAGATAAAAAATAAAATTAGCAAACTCACGCGAGCGTAAGAGCTCATGCTGCTTGTCAATAGATTTCACTACTGGCACCAGCTGGAGACCAACAGTTTCGCCCAGACTACCATCTGGCAGCACATCAATATCTAGCAAGCACTCAAAGAACTCAAACTCAGACAGGGTTAATAAATCCTGCATGAGCGGTCCTTCATCTAGGAGCTGCTGCAGCTGCACATTACCTTCAGCATAAGCTTTTTGCAGGGCTTTAGACTTTTTTTCAATCTCTAGCTCCTGCACAAAGTGAGCGTAGACATCATAACGATCAGGCAGTAACAATACCTCCAAAGGATTACTAAAGGTTAAACGCAGCGGAGCATTGAACATAGCATAAACAAAGCCGTAGCCAACAGTTTCCAAATCATACCTTTGAGCCCTAGCTAGAATCGTTTTTATAGCTGCTATTCTTCTTGCTTCCGCCTGAAAGCTTAACAGCTTATTAATGATCTGTTCTGCCTCCGAATTGCGTAGGTCAAAATAAAGAGCAGCCATATTGCCTCTAGTATGGTCCAGCTCTAGCATTATCTCCTTATGCGGCCCTGCCAGCTGCGCATAAATCTGAAACAGCCTGTGAAACTTAAAGCTAGCACCAGCAGTAAACTTTGGCGCACTTAGAAAATCCTTAGAGTTATACAGCATAGAAAAGCCCATGGCTGGACTCCCCTGTAGAGGACACTCCAAGCAATAATAGTGCTCCTTCTGCAATGGCACCTGTCGCTGCACCATCTCTGCAATATTCCTTTTATCAGTGCCTACCAAATCACCTACTACCTGCGAAAGATAGTTCAGCCACCCCTCCAGCACCTCGAAATTACTCATTCGCGTAACCATTCTCTACTCTCCAGAGCATAATCTTATAAAAACGCTATTATACATTATAGCACATTTACTATAAAAAGGAAAAGAAAAAACGACTGCAAATCATCAATTTACAGTCGTTTATAATTTTGACAACGCCTAATTTGCCTTCACTCCGCTCAAGCGCAGAGAACTCGCTAGAAGTGCCAGATATATTGAAACACTAATTTGGCGAAGTGACAGCGTACATGACTAGTACGTCGAGCGAGACAAATTAATTTTGACAACGCTAAACTTGTATTAACTCCGACTAAACGCAGAGAACTCGCTAGAAGTGCCAGATATATTGAAATGCTAATTTGACTAAACAATAGCGTACATGACTAGTACGTCAAGTGAAGCAAATTAATTTTGACAACGCCTAATTGGCCTTCACTCCGCTCAAGCGCAGAGAACTCGCTAGAAGTGCCAGATAGCTAGGAAAAATTAATTTGGCGAAGCGACGGCGTACATGACTAGTACGTCGAGCGAGACAAATTAATTTTGACAACGCTAGATGGTACTTATAGTAGAGTTCTCCCCTACTCACCTGCTTTTTTGCCTCTCAAGAACAACCACATAGGTCCTGCCAAGAGAGTAGAAGTATACGCACCAGAGGAGAAGCCTATGAGCATAGCAAAGGAGAAGTTATGAATAGTCTCGCCACCCCAAAGGAAGATGGAGACAATAGCAAACAGGGAGGTACCTACGGTGTAGATACTACGGGTCATGGTTTGCCAGATAGAATTATCAATCATATCAGTGAGAGTTTCGTTACGACGACGAGTTTTCAGGTTCTCACGAATACGGTCAAAGACTACGATAGTACCATTAATGGAGTAACCAACAACGGTTAAGAGGGCTGCAACGAAGGAAGAATCCATCTCAATTTGCAGCAGAGAGAAATAGCTGAGGGTTACAGATACGTCAATGATGAGGGCTAAAATAGCCGCGATAGCAAAGCGGAACTCAAAGCGCAGAGTGATATAGGCAATCATGAGCACCCAGGAAAGGACGATGGCCATCACTGCCTGTTGAATCAGCTCGCCACCGATGGTGGCGCCAACATTTTCTACACGCTGAATATCGAATTTGCCAACCTTATTGGTCAGGTCAGTCATAACCTCACGGCGCTTAACATCATCAATTACACCAGTACGAATCAGAACACCCTCGGCACTAGTGGCACTGGTATCCTTGCTTTCGAGCTGAATAATGCTGTTGCCAAGGTTATGCTCCTTTAAGACATCACGTACCTGCGTAATAGTAACAGGCTGTCCAAATTTCAGGTCCATAATAGAACCACCAGTGAAGTCAATACCCAGGTTGAAACCACGGGTAAGCATAGAGCCAAAGCCAACCATCAGGAAGCAAAAGCTGATAGCAAAGAAGATTTTATAGGCTCTTACAATAGAAAATCTAATCTTATCAAGCATTATTTCAGCCTCCTTCCGTTCATAGGCTTTTCAACAACCCTTTTAGGTTTAGCAGGCTTTTCTTCCTTCTCTTCCTTGACTACGGGCTGAGCAGGTTTTTCTACCTTGATATCCTCAGGCTTGGGAGCGCTAATGCCGAACCAAGCTGGATTCTTGGTAAAGTTGGAGAAAACCAAGAATTGCAGCAGGAATTTAGTAACAGTTACTGCCGTAAACATAGATAAGAGAGTACCTAAGGACAGGGTAACGGCAAAGCCCTTGATAGGACCAGTACCCAGATAGAAGAGGATAGCTGCAGCCATCAAGGTAGTAATGTTAGAGTCTAAAATGGTAATAATCGCACGGCTAAAGCCAGAGCCCATAGCACTGCGCAGGGTCTTACCCTTTCTAATTTCTTCCTTGAAGCGTTCAAAAATCAGCACGTTAGCATCTACTGCCATACCAATGGACAGAATGATACCTGCAATACCCGGCAGGGTCAGGGTTGCACCTAAATAACGCATGGTCAACAAGAGCAGCATTACATAGAGCAACAGGGCAATATCTGCAACTACACCAGCCAGACGATAGAAAACCAGCATGAAAACATAGATCGCGGCAATACCGATAAAGAAGGCTTTAATAGATTTTTCTTTAGAGTCCTGACCCAAGGTGGGACCTACTGTACGGTTTTCCAGCACCTCAATCTTTACAGGCAGGGAGCCAGAGCGTAGTAAAATAGCCAGCTGTTCAGCCTCTTCAATGGAGCGTTGACCAGAGATTTGCGCTCTGCCGCCCGTAATAGCTTCCTGAACTACGGGAGCAGTGAGCACCTTGCCGTCCAACTCAATAGCAATAGTACGACCAATGTTGCGAGCAGTGAGCTCAGCAAACTTTTTGGCACCCTCGTCATTAAACTCCAAGCCTACAACAGCAGCATTACCTTGAGAAACCTGAGCACGCGCGTCCTTCAAATCCTTACCTGTCAGGACTACATTGCCTTGGTCGTCCTTAAACTCCATTAAGGCGGTACGGCCTAACATGGCAATAGCATTTTCAGGGTCCTTTACGCCAGGCAGCTCCACGATAATACGGTCCTTGCCTTGACGTTGAATAACAGGCTCCGTCAAGCCTAAGCCGTTAATACGGCGCTCAATAATCTTCACACTACGGTTCAGCGCATCATCATCAACCTTAAATTCCTTGGTTTCCACAGCTTGCAAAACAACATGGGAACCACCCTGCAGGTCCAGACCCTGCTTAATGGAATTTGCCAAAGGATTGATATATACGCAGAAACCACCAATAATCGCCAATGCGATAATCAGGAACTTTCCTAATTCATTCCAACGCAAAATGAATTCCTCCTTCTCTTTTTATATAATTAATAATGAAGCACAGGTGGCAAGCAACTTCCCTCAACTCAAAAAACAAGCTGAAAGCGCTAACCAAGCTGTTACTCCTTCTTATTAATTTTCAAGAGCTCGCTTTCTGTAACGAGCATATCTACAGCGACATCATACTCATCTGTGGGCAGCTGCTCCTGCAGCAGCTCCTCATAGGCAACGCCCAGCTTAAACGCCTGAGGACATTTATGTAAGAAGCGGTCATAGTAGCCAGCACCCATACCGAGGCGATTGCCATCTCTAGCAAAGGCTACAGCCGGTACTAGCACTAAATCCAGCTTTCCTAAATCCTGCAGCGGTTTAGGCTCGGCTACGCTCCTAATACCGTAGCGGTCATAAAGAAAATCTGTAAAACCCTGAAGCTCTACAGCCTCGAATTCTATTGCCGTGGTGATATGCGGAACATAAACCTTTTTCCCAGCCCTTAGAGCCTGCTGCAAAACTATATCTATATTAAGCTCCTTGCCAAAGGCAAGATAGCCAAGTATATTTCCTGCTTTTTTATAAGCCTCGCTAGCTAAAATTTGCTGACAGACCGATTCACTGGCCTGAGCAACCTTATCCACAGAAAAGCTGCTTCGCTGTGCTTTAAGCTGCTTACGCAGCTCTTTCTTATCCATTAGTCTTTCTGTTACTCGGACTTTTGCAGATGACCAATGGCAGTACGCAGGAATTCGATTTCTACATTCTCGGCCAGCTTAAGGGTGACACGCTTGTCGTTAATCTGAGTAATTTCGCCCAACATACCACCAAGAGTAATAACCTTATCGCCAACCTTTAAGCCATCCAAAAGCTCTTTACGCTTTTGCTGTTCTTGCTTTTGGGGTCTCCACAGCATGAAATAGAAAACGCCGCCCATCAAAACAATGGGAAACAGAGAATTTAACATTGCTAAGGTATCGCCTTGCATAATTTACCTCCTTTAAAACAGTTCTTGAAATATGTACAATAAACTAGTATTCTAGCTAGTTTAAGAAAATCCTCTTAAAATTTGTAGTTTGCCAAAAATTTTTCTCTAAACTCGACAAAAGTATCGTTGGCAATGGCCTCACGAATTTCTGCGGTAAACTTCAAGAGGAAATGTAGATTATGAATAGACAGCAAACGCAGGCCAAAAATTTCCTCTGCCTTAAACAGGTGACGAATATAGGCACGAGAGAAATTGCGGCAGGCGTAGCAATCGCAGCCCTCTTCTATAGGACGCCAATCCTCAGCATATTGAGCATTGCGCACTACCAAACGACCAGTATGGGTCATAGCCGTGCCATTGCGGGCTACACGAGTTGGAAAAACGCAGTCAAACATATCTACACCCAGATTGACAGCCTCCACGATACAGTCGGGAGTGCCTACGCCCATAAGATAACGCGCCTTATCAGTAGGAAGCCATTGAGTAGTTTGACCAAGAATATCGTACATCATGGGCTTAGGCTCGCCTACACTAAGGCCACCAATGCCATAGCCGGCAAAATCCAGCTCCGTCAGCTGCTGACAGCTCAGCTTACGCAGCTCAGGATACATACCGCCCTGAATAATACCAAACATAGACTGGTCTTCGCGAGTGTGAGCTTCAAGACAGCGCTTGGCCCAGCGAGTAGTGCGTTCTGTCGACCGCTTCGTGTAATCAAAATCAGAGGGATAAGGAATACACTCATCAAAGGCCATCGCAATATCAGCGCCCAAATCCTCCTGCACCTGAGTAGAAATCTCTGGGGAAAGGAATTGCTTGCTGCCATCAATATGAGAGCGGAACATTACGCCTTCCTCTGTAATTTTGCGCATGGCGCCCAAGCTAAAGACTTGGAATCCACCGCTATCGGTGAGCATACCAAGCTTATAGTTCATAAACTTGTGCAGACCACCTGCCTGGCGCACCAGCTCACGACCAGGGCGCAGGAAGAGATGATAGGTATTAGACAAAATCACCTGGCTACCCATAGCGTACAGCTCTTCCGGAGCAAGGGTTTTGACTGTAGCTTGAGTACCTACGGGCATAAACATGGGTGTGTCAAAGGTGCCATGGGGTGTGTGCAGCTTACCTAAGCGCGCGCCGCTACGAGGATCCTCTTTGATTAATTCGTATGTTACAGCGTGTTTTTTACACATTAAATTTACCTCAGTATCAACTAATTATTTCTTTTTGTCAACAATGAACATGGCATCGCCAAAGGAGAAAAAGCGATATTTTTCCTCTACGGCAACCTTGTAGGTATTCAGCATAATCTCGCGTGTAGACAAGGCTGAAACAAGCATAAGCAGGGTGCTTTGAGGCAAATGAAAATTGGTCACGAGCGCATCTACAAATTTGAATTCATAGCCAGGATAAATAAAGATCTTCGTCCAGTTGCCGCCAGCCTGCATCTGACCACTAGCCCCAGCTGATTCTAAGGTGCGCACAGAGGTTGTGCCAACAGCGATAATGCGTCTTCCCTCTGCCTTAGCCTTGTTAATAGCAGTTGCCGCCTCTTGGCTGACGCTGTAGAACTCACTGTGCATTTGGTGGTCCTCAATGGTTTCTGC
>JAEDNJ010000026.1 GCA_016302525.1 Phascolarctobacterium sp.
ACAAGCTCAGCGTTTTTTTTAGCGTAAAATTAATAATTGGGAAATAGATGTGGAGGCTGAAGGCCTTGAGAAGTCCAAAAATATTGCGTAAAAACGGGTCAAGACCAGATTAAGGGAAAAATTTTACCAAAAGTGTGCAACTTCTTATTGCAATTTAGGCTTATTTATTTACTTGTTAGTGTTCACCTTTGACATCAATACAACCGTCTCAACATGATAGGTCTGAGGGAACATATCAACTGGCTGCACGGCCTGAACCTTGTAGCCGTTTGCCTCTAAAAATGCCAAGTCGCGCGCTAAAGAAGCAGGATTGCAGCTCACATAGACAATACGCTCTGGAGCTACGCCCACCATGGCCGCGAGCACCTTTTCTTCACAGCCCGCACGAGGTGGGTCAACCATGATAACATCTGGCTGCACACCGCTATTGAGCAGCTTCGGCAGCTCCACAGCAGCATCACCGCAGATGAACTCTGCGTTCAGCAGGTTATTCTCTTTAGCGTTAATTTTAGCATCCTCAATCGCAGGAGCTACAATTTCAATACCATAAACCCTTTTAGCCTGACGCGCCATATAAAGAGAAATCGTGCCAGTACCGCAGTACACATCGACAACAGTTTCCTTGCCGGTTAATGCAGCATATTCCAAGGCCTTGTCATAGAGCACCTCAGCCTGCTCGCTATTAACCTGAAAAAAGCTGAGCGCTGAAATATTAAAGCTGAGCGCTCCCAGGCTATCCTTAATAGTAGCCTTACCATAGAGAACGCGATTTTTTAAGCCCATGATAATATTCGTGGGCTTTTTATTTATGTTTTGAATAATGCTGACCAGGTTAGGCACAGCCTCCCTTAGCATAGCACAAAGCTCCTGACGATAAGGCAAATCATAAACGCTGACCACCAGCACCGCCATAATTTCGCCCGAATGAACGCCTACCCTACTCATGACATGGCGCACAATGCCCTTGCCTGTTTTTTCGTTATAAGCGCTGACATTGTACTTCTCCATCCAGGCACGCACTGCAGCCAGCACCTGATTATTCGCTTCCTTTTGAATAAGGCAGGTGGGCGTATTAATAACACTATGTGTGCTTTGGGCATAGCAGCCAATTTCCAGCCTGCCCTCAGCGTTCAGGGCTGCCGGGAACTGCATTTTATTGCGATATTGCCAAGGCTTAGCACAGCCCAAAGTTGGCAAAGCTTCTATAGCCAAATGTCCAATTCTCGACAGAGCCGCCTGAACCTGCTGGCGCTTTACTTCAAGCTGACCCTCATAGGATAAATGCTGCAGCTGACAGCCTCCACACTCCTTGTAGATAGGGCACAGAGGCTCTGTACGCTCCTTGGCAGGCACAAGAATCTCCTTAAGTATGGCAGTAGCATAGGACTTTTTCACCAAGCCTATAGCTGCTTTTACCACTTCTCTAGGCAGGGCACCTGGCACGAAAACTGTAAACCCCTGATACTTGCCCACGCCCTCGCCACTAGAGCCGAGACCTGTAATTTCTATCTCTATTAAATCTCCCTTTTGCACCGGAGCAGTATATTTCATGATAAATCCATTCCTTTCTATACCTTAAATCCACAAGCTATAAGCTCTTGATTGCAGTTGCTTGAGATCATTATCTTTTTAACACTTTGCAAGCTAGTCATAAAGGCTATAAATCATCAACAAGAGTCATTCAACCACTTTCATCTTCTCAAACATTGCCTCTAAAAGCTTTGACAACAACCTTAATCTCTATAGATAACCAATTAATGCACAATGATATTTACCTGAGCAGGCTTGTTCCATATTAACCAACACAAGCCCATTTTAATTATACAAACTAATAGCTGGTTTGGCAATAAATTTAGTAAAGCAAGCGCAATAATTAATCCTTGAAAAAGAGCGCCTCTAAATCTAAACACAAAAAGAGCCGTCGTATTTCTACAACAGCTCTTTGGTTTCACAGCTTATTTCCTCAATCACTCAGCTTTAGTTTAAATCATCACCTAAGGCTTCACACTCCGGGGCACAGCATTGCTTCTGACATTCAGGGCAAAGACCGCTAAACACAATATCGTGGTGGTTCATTTTGTAGTGGGTCACAGCGGCAACCTTATCGTCCATATCAGGAATATAGTCGAAATGCTCAACATTCATAAACTTGCCACAACGGGTGCATTTAATATGGTAATGTCTTGCTAGGATGTGGTCAAAACGGTCAGCGCCACTAGGAACAGATACCTTACCCAACAGTCCACTTTCTACCAGACTGTTCAGGTTACGATAAACAGTACCCTTGCTAATGTCAGGGTATTCCATGGTAATGCGATCATAAACTTCCTCTGCAGTGGGGTGATCTGCTAAAAAACGTACTGCAGCAATAACAAGTTGTCTTTGAATAGTATTTCTTTTAGCCATTTCCATTCTCCTTTATCGAAAATAATTCTTAATAAGAATTATAACTCTTTTTAAGAAAATGTCAAGTACAACCGTCAATAAACTGCAGAAAAATTTATTAAGGAGATGCTTTTAAGCAAAATAACAGCCAGTTATGGAAGAGTTACTAATAATCGTTCCATTAATAACCAATTACAATGGGGAGATAAGCTAAAGCTTAACAGGCAAAAATAAGACTATTTTTTGCTCTTTTCGTAATCAGCTAAAAAGGTAGCCAGGCCCTTGTCGGTCAAATCGTGCTTAATCATTTGCGCTAACACCTTAGTAGGAATAGTAGCAATTTGACAACCTGTGAGCATAACCTTCTCTACGTGCTCTAAATTGCGAACAGAAGCAGCTATAACCTCGGTCTCAATGCCGTACAGCTTAAAGGCTTGCACGATATTAGCAACTAATTGCACACCGTCTACGCCAATGTCATCCAGACGGCCAATAAAGGGGCTAACATAGGTCGCACCTGCACGAGCAGCCATTAAAGCCTGAGACATACTGAATACAAGAGTTACATTAGTTTTGATACCCTCAGCAGTCAAAATTTTTACAGCCTTTAAGCCCTCAGGAATACAGGGAATTTTTACAACAATATTTTGGGCAATTTTCACCAGCTCGCGAGCTTCCTTAACCATACCCTCACATTCTGTAGAAATAACCTCTGCGCTAACAGGACCTTCAACTAGGGCAGCAATCTCAGGAATAACCTCTGCCTGAGTACGGCCAGTCTTAGCAATCAGGCTAGGATTAGTGGTAACACCATAAACAATGCCCCAATCCACATAACCTTTAATTTCTTCTACATTTGCGGTATCCATAAAAATTTTCATTTCCAGCTTCTCCTTTTTGCTTAATATTCAACTACCTTTGACCTTGTAAGAGCTTCATGGCTCAGTCAAGAATTCTTGCCTTAGTAGCTACGGTTTTTCCTGGCATACTTAAGGCCACAATGTCATACCAAAGCATGAGCTTAGTGCCCTCTTTAATTTCCCTATAATCAGAGCAGGAGCGACCAGGAATTGTAGCAATTAAATCATTGTTTGTGTTGGTAACAATAACGGACTTGCCATCCTTGGACAGCTCTGCCTTCTTCACTACAAAATAGCGACCTATTTTCTCAGGCTTAGTAACCAGCACCACAGCCTCGGCCTTTGCCTGAGGCGGCAAGCTTCTAGTTACTCTTGCCCCGTAGTAAGCAAAAACCTCCTTGCCAAGAGTGAGCTTCTTAGCCTTAATGGGTCTGCCATTGGCACCGTCTAAAATTAAGGTCCCGCTAACAGTCTTCTTGCACTCTAAGCCAATATTAAGCCCCAAATCAGTTTTCGGGCGCCCCTGCAGCTCTACAGAGGGCTTCAGCTCTTTTTTCTCCTTGGTGTCAAGCAGCAGCTTAACACAATCATAATCACCCTCGCCCTTGACAACAATATTGTTGTCAGCGACTTCGACAATTTCACCACGGGTACAGAGAGGCTCACGCACCTGAGCCTGACCCACGCCGCCCATAGCCAGAGAGCCTGTCAGCACTAAGGCAGCCATAACCATTAATTTTGTAAATTGCATATTCTCTTCCTCCTAAGGGATTGAGAGCAGTTTATTTTCTAGCTCCAAAATAGATGGCCATTTCTGCAATTGTTGCTGCTGCGCGAGGCATAGCCGCCTCATCAAAATCAAAGTGGTCATTATGATGGCCAGCAGCAATAGGAGAACCATACATCAGGTACAGAGCACGCCCGCCCTTATTTTGTACACGCTCCATAAAGTAGCCGCAGTCCTCACTGCCACCCATGTCAGCAAATTCATACACTGCATCATAGCCGCATTTTTCTTTTACCAGAGCAGCCAGCTCCTTAGCCAGCTCCGGATCGTCCTTGGTTGCAGGAGCGCTGCCAGCATAAGAGGTGGAAAGCTCCACATCATATAAAGCTGCAGCAGCCTTCAGCATACGCTCTGCTTCCTTTACCATAAATTCGTTGATTTCTGTAGTTAAGCCACGAGTTTCCAGCTTCAAAGAAGCAATATCGGGGACAACATTACGGCCTGTGCCAGCATTCAGCACACCAATATTGATACGGCTAGAGCCCTTGCTGTGGCGAGAAATCGTACTGAGGGAAATTGCTGCCTGAGCAGCTGCCAAAAGCGCATTCTTGCCCTCTTCTGGAGCAGCGCCAGCATGAGCAGCTACGCCCTTAAAGGTGGCATCAATTTTTGTCGTTGCCAAAAAGCCGCCCGTCATCGTAACCAAGGCATTGGGCACTGTGCATTTAAAGCCCAGGTGTCCGCCAAACATATAATCAACATCATCTACAACACCGGCATTCACCATAGCATAAGCGCCACGAACGCCCTCCTCTGCAGGCTGGAAGATAAGCTTGATAGTGCCCACCAGCTCATCCTTGTGCGCCATAATAAGCTTAGCAGCCGCCAAGCCAATAGAGGTATGGCCATCATGACCGCAGGCGTGCATTGCCATGGGATGAATAGAAGCAAAGCCCTCTTGATTCGGGCGATGGCCTGCATCCTGACACTCCTGCACATCATTACAATCCATATCTACACGAAAGGCCACAGTATTGCCCGGCTTGCCAGTATGCAAAACAGCCATAACGCCAGTTTTGCCGCCAGCCATAGCCTTTACTAATTCAGGGTCAGCCCCCTCAGCAATAGCACGGTCCATGCTTTTTTGTAGCTGCTCAGCGCTAGGCAGACCCATCATAGACTTTTCGTCCATAACCTCGCTGCCAAAATGCACCTCGTAGCCCAAGGCCTGCAGCTCCTTGATAACCATGCTGGCCGTGCGGAATTCAGTCCAGCCCGTTTCAGGATGCTTATGTAAATCTCTTCTTCTTGCTACTATTTCTTCCTTTAAGGCCTCAGCCTCTTGCCAAATACTCATTATGCTTCCCTCATTTCTTAAAGCTTACATTTTTCTTCTAATTGAAAAAGTACAACCTGGTCACTATCTAGAGGAATGTAGACCTCATTTTCGGGCTTAGCCCGATTGCTCCCAGTAACCCATTTGCCACAATGGGGACAGCTCATGCTTACCATAGGTAAGGCCCAAGCTAAATGCTTACCGCATTTCGGACAAATATATTCTACTTGTAGGGGTGCGGTAGAAAGCTTCTTACGCATAGTCTGCCTCCTGTAACAATTTACTAGGCTATATTATACTACATTTTAGGCTAATATGACATAGCTTATTGAAAGATTCAACAAAAAATGGTAAACTTAATACACATTGATTGTACATAAGATATGTTGCAAAACTATGTCAAAAAACATCTTTTCTAGATTTATTAGTAAACGAGGTGCTAAAATGCTTACTGCGCAAGATTTCGAAAAGCTAGGCTTCTGGGAGGATACTACTCCCGAAGAAAATATTACTGTCTATGGTATGGATTTTGAAAAGACCTATGTTACCCTAACTGATGTAGATGGCAAAACTCCTACCGACCCCAATAAGCCCCTCATCATGGCTGCCTATGATGATGCCAACTGCTTCCTGTGGTTCAACGAATTTGCCAGCTTTGCCGCTTTAACGGAGGTCTGCGCTACGTCCCCAGCTGACAGAGAAGAGCTCTTTTTACTCTTTGAAGAAAATTGTGTAAAATAAAAGAAGGTGCTCACTCATGAAGAAAGCCTTTGTTGCTCTTTTAACCCTGGCTTGTATCTCCGCAGTGCTTACTGGCTGTGCTGCTGAAAATAAACCTCTAACCGAACGAGAACAGCTCTCTGCTGCTAAGGCAAAGCTAACGCAGACCAAGGCAGAAAAAGCTCCTGCTAAGGAAGATCCAAGCGTTCAACAGGCTCCGGTTGCTCCTAAATTCGTCATTGCCAAGAACGACCTAAGCAATCTACAGCTTGAAGACCCTTCTTTACCTGTATATGATTTGCTCTCTGTGCAGGAGCGCCGTGCCCAGGGCTTGCCTACACGCCTACCTAAGCTCCAACCCTACACCAAGGGTAAAATAGCTTATCTGACCTTTGATGATGGCCCTGATGCGAAAAATACGCTTGGCGTCCTAGATGTACTCAAGCGCGAAAATGTGAAGGGAACCTTCTATGTACTAGGCTCCTATTGCTATGCTCATCCCCAAACCCTGCTGCGTATGTTTATCGAAGGCCACGCCATTGGCAACCACAGCTTTAGCCATGATTATGCTGCTCTGTATGCCAGTCCCAGCAACTTCATGCAGGAGCTTTATACCACCGAAAGGGTTTTTAGAGAAATCCTGGGCTATCGTCCTCTTATTGCCCGTGCTCCCGGAGGCAAATTCGGCTCCTTCACCAGTGCCTACGACCAGGCACTGCTAGAGGCAGGCATTGTTGCTCACGACTGGAATGTTTGCATTGACGATGCTGTAGGCGGTCATCCTACGGCTACAGATTTTGTCAACAGGGTAGCACGCCAAACTGCAAGTGGTCGCAGCCCTGCTATCATTCTCATGCACTGCGGCTATGGCAAGGAAGAAACCGTCAAGGCCCTGCCCCAAATCATCCAGCTTCTGCGTGAGCGTGGCTATAGCTTCGGCGTAGTTACGCCCATGACCCCCATGCCTTAGCCGTGCTTAGGCAAAAGAGTTATATATTCTTATACTCATACTGCTAATTGTTCATGAACACACAAGGGCTGTTACCTAATATTTTTACTACTAATTACATAAACACCTTATGTAACAACACAAGGGTCGTTAGACCGATACTTATATTGCCAATCATTCAAACAGCAAGGGTTGTTATGCTATATCCATACTACTAATTATACAAAAGGGCTGCTACGCTAAGAAAAGCTTAACGTAACAGCCTTTTTTCTTTCACTTTTTAACTTCTTCCCTAGATTCGACAATAACAATTGTGCTTTCCAGTACACCCCAGGTGCTATCCTCCTGATACTTATAGGTCTCAGGAAATTCATCCTTACGCATATCGCGATACAAATAGTATAAGGAAGTCTTATTAGTTTTCGGGTCGGTTTTCCAGGAGACATTAACCAGCTTCGTATTAGGTGGCAGCTTAACGGTAGCAGAGCCACCAATCTTTTTAGCAATAGCATTACCAATGCCAGAGCTGTCAATATGGTCTCTGCCACAGCCTAGAATATAGCTGGCCCCTGCAATGAGTAAAACCACTAACACGCCCAGAAAAATCTTAAGCTTAGTCATTTCATCACTCCCACTAAATTCACAATCGTATAGAAAACAGGTGGCACGAGCAGAGCCGGCAGCATATTCAGGGTTTTAATGCTTTTGACGTGCAGAATACCAAAGCCAGAGCTCAGTAAAAAAATGCCCCCGATAACAGAAATCTCCGCCATTAAATCTGGTGTCATATAGGGTGCTATATAGCCCGCAAAAAGATAAATGCTCCCCTGCCAGCAAAAGAGTACTGCGGCAGCTGCAGCAATGCCGATACCATAGGCAGAAGCAAAAATCATCGAGGAAATAAAATCCAGGGTCGCATTAGTAAAGAGATAGGTATTATTGCCATTTAAACGGCTCTCAATGGGTCCTAAAATTGACAAGGTACCGATACAGAACAACAAAATCGCTGTCGAAAGACCTTCTGCCAGCCGGGAATTGCTCGTCTTGGCCTTAGCCAGGAGCTTATTAAACTGCCCATCTACATCAATATAGGTGCCAAGCAAGGTGCCTAGGGCAATGCTCGCAATGAACAGCACCGGATAACCTACCTTGCCCATGTTGCTGACAAAGGCATTTGCCCCTAAGCCAATGGTCGCTAAGCCCAGCCCATCAAAAAGAGCCTCTTCATATTTCTTCCCAATACCCTTGCCTAAAAGACTGCCAATAATGCTGCCCGTTACGATAGAGCAGGTATTAACAATTGTACCAATCATAAAAAAACGCCTACCATTCTACGAAAATTGAATGGTAAAATTATATCACATTTGCACCTGAGCTTACAAGCCTAGCCAACTATTTTCTTATAGTTGACCTTGTCCGTATCTCCCTCTGTGGAGATGCACACTATTGTTGCAGAGCTATCTAAATGTAGGAGCTCTTTTAAATCAGCCAGCTCAGGTCTCGCTAAAGCGGCCAGCACCACGCTCAGGCCTGCTGCTCCACTCTCACCTGAAACAATAGCTGGGTCCTCGCCTATTGGTCTTGCCAGGCAGCGCATCCCCTCGCTATCTAAGCTATCCTCAAAGCAAACAAAGCACTGAGCATAGCTTTTTAGTATTTCCCAAGCCAAGGTGCAGGGCTCGCCGCAGCACAGACCAGCCATCATAGAAGCCATCTCCCCTTCTACACAGCGGCGTTCACCTGCCCTTGCAGATTCATAGAGGCAGTTCGCCACAGTGGGCTCAACTATCGTAATCAAGGGCAGAGACAAGCTTTGCGCACGGCAATAATCTACTAAATAAGCAACTACAGCTGCTGCCATAGAGCCAACCCCTGCCTGCAAAAAGACATGGGTAGGCCAGCTCTCCGCCTCGCTCAGCTGCTCCACCAGCTCCTTAGCCAGCGTTGTATAGCCACGCATAATACTTAAGGGAATCGCCTCATAGCCCTCCCAGGCAGTGTCCTGAATCATCAGCCAGCCATCCTGCTCAGCCTTGGCAGTCACAAAGCGAATAGCATCATCATAATTGCCTGTATGCACAGTGACCTCTGCACCCTCTTTGGCAATATTGTCAATTCTGTCCTGCACTGTCCCCTTAGGCATATATATTTTAGCCCTATAGCCCAAAAGCCTGGCAAACCAAGCCACACCACGCCCGTGGTTACCGTCTGTAACCGCAATGAAGTTTTGCTCTCCCAGCTTTGCCTTAGCTTCCGCAGTAACCAGCTGCTGAAAATCAAGCTTTGCTAGGCCCAGCTTAGCTCCTAAAAGTCTGCCCATGGCATAGCTAGCCCCCAAAGCCTTAAAGGCGTTGAGACCAAAACGAGGACTTTCGTCCTTCACAAAAATTTCCTGCACGCCCAAGTGCTCAGCCAGGTATTTTAGCCTTCGCAGCGGTGTAACTGCGTACCCTGGGATAGTAGCATGAAACGCCTGTACCTGGGGCGCAGTATGAAAACCTAACTGCTCCACCAAAGCCTTGGCAGCCCTTGTTTCCTGTGGCTTAAAGCTTATATACTGTATAGTCATTTACCTTCCACCTTTCACTTATCCGGATGAGCCTTCTTCCATTCCTTGATCTGCTGTAGGCGCGCCTTAAACCGCCCCTCTAGCCCCTGCTCAGAGGGTTTATAGTATTTTCTATCGAGCAAGGCATCAGGCAGGCACTGCATACTGGTGATGTGCCCTTCATAATCATGGGCATATTTATAGCCCTTACCATACTCCAAATCCTTCATTAGTTTTGTGGGAGCATTGCGAATATTCATAGGCACAGGCTCTGCTAAATGCTCCAAAGCATCTGCCTTGGCCGCTAAGTACGCCACCTCCATAGCATTGGACTTGGGCGCTAGGGACATATAAATAGCAGCCTGTGTCAGGTGCACATTACACTCCGGCACCCCCAGGAAGTGACACGCCTGATAGGCAGCCACAGCCATTTCCAGGGCTCTAGGGTCAGCTAAGCCCACATCCTCGCTGGCAAAGCGCACAATTCTTCTGGCTATATAAAGCGGATTCTCGCCAGCCTCTAGCATACGCGCCAGCCAATAGACTGCCGCATCCGCATCAGAATTGCGCATTGACTTATGCAGGGCAGAAATCAGGTTATAATGCTCCTCGCCCTTTTTATCATAGAGCAGCGATTTTTTCGAGGTGCACTGCTCAAAGGTCTCCATGGTGACAACGGTTTGCCCTTTTTCGTTGACATCACTATTGAGCACCACCATCTCCAGTGTAGAAAGAGCCATCCTGGCATCACCATTAGCAAAGCTAGCCAGCATTTCCAGCATATTGTCGTCTATAAAAACTGTCTGCTCACCAAAGCCACGCGGGTCCTGCAGGGCTCGTTTTAAAAGCTGTACCAAATCCTCTGTTTTCAGCTCCTGCAAAACAAAAACCTTGCAGCGCGACAAAAGCGCATTATTAATCTCAAAGGAAGGGTTTTCCGTAGTCGCTCCAATGAGAATAATGCTGCCCTTTTCCACAAAGGGTAAAAATGCGTCCTGCTGTGCCTTGTTAAAGCGATGAATCTCGTCTACAAAAACTATCGTACGCTCACCACAGCTCGCATTCAGCTCTGCCTTTTGCATAACTGTGCGTATCTCCTTAATCCCGCTCGTAACAGCCGAAAAATCTATGAAATTGGAATTGGTGCTATTGGCTATGACACGAGCCAGAGTAGTCTTGCCTACTCCCGGAGGTCCCCAAAAAATCATAGAAGCAATCTGGTCATTTTCTATTAATCTGCGCAGCACCTTGCCCTTGCCCACTAAATGCGCCTGACCTACATATTCCTCTAGACTGGTAGGACGCAGTCGAGCCGCTAAAGGCTCTGTTGTATTTGTTGTTGCAAATAAGCTTGCCTGTTCCATCATAACGCCCTAAACCTTTCTCTGCTTCTCTAAAACAAATTCTAAAAAGAGCTTCACTACTGGCGCTTGGCGTGCATTGGCCGACCACAGCAGGGTTTGCTCATAGGAAAGCTCCTTTTCCTCAATAAAGCTGCGCGCCATCTCCCTAGGCAAGCTCTGACAGCTAGCACTGGATACCACCGCTACAGAGCCTCCCTCCTCAGCAAAGTGTGCCGCCGAGGAGCCTGTAGAAGCAATAAATCTAATCTCTGGTACAAAGCCACAGCTATTACACAGCTTATTCAACAGGCTGAGACAGCCGTAGTTGCAGCTTATAGGCAAGCCCCTTAGCTGCTGCAGCTTGAGCTTCTTTCCAGGACTAAAGCCTAAAGAATTCTCCTTTTTATAAACTGCATAAAAATGCTCCACCTGCAAGGGCTTACAAATAAAGCTAGAGGCTTCTGGCAAAGGTGCGTTAGCATAGGCCACATCAATAACATTATCCTTAAGGCTCTTTAGCTGCTCCACCACTGTTTCCTCGTGCAGCTGAAAATTCACCTCTGGATACAAGCTCGCAAAGGGCAGCACATAATCATCCAAAAAGCCATTCACCGTCACCTGGGAAATGCTTAAGCGCAGTGTACCGCCTACACTTTTTTTGTAGGCCTGCATATCTAAGGAAATCCCTTCCTCGGCCTGACAAATCTCCTGCGCTCGCCGTAAAAAGTCCAACCCTGCATCTGTCAGCACCACCTGCCGCTTGCCCCTTCTCTTTTCTAGCAGCTTAACCCCGTAAAACCTTTCCAGAGTGTTAATCTGCTTGCTCAGAGCAGACTGGGCAATATTGAGCTTTTCTGCCGCCTCTGTTATGTTGCCGTTTTGAGCAATCAAAATAAAATTCTTATAAAAATCTGTATTCATAAGCAGACAAGAATCCCTATCCTCTATTCATTGTGCTAACCTTAGCTCTACATAATTAACCAAAGAGCTAAAAGCACCGCTTTAAAATCACTTTTAGATATTAATTACGAGAAATAATAGTATTTTATATTTTTCTTTACCTATTGTATACTATAACCAGTTTAATTGCAAGGAGGCTTTTCTTATGGAAAAGAAAACATTACATATCATTCTCGGTCCTGCTATTTTTGCCCTGTGTATCCTACTCTTGCAGGGCCTTTTCAGCTACAAAGCCGCTGTAGCCATCGGCTTAACGGTGTGGATGGGACTGTGGTGGATTCTGCGACCAGTTGACATAGCTGTGACCTCACTTCTCCCTATTGGCGTTAACGCCCTTTTCAATCTCATCCCTGCCGGGCAAATTATTTCCCAATACTTTTCGGAAATCGTAGTCCTCTTGGTTGGCTCCGACCTAGTGAGCCTCACCTGGACGAACACTGGTCTTGATAAGCGCTTAGCCATCAAATCCCTCTGCTATATCGGCACCTCTATGAAGCAGCAGATTATCGTCTGGATGGTAGTAGCAACTGTGCTTTCAGCTATTTTGCCCAATGTCGTTGTTGCTATGATTCTTTCGCCTATCGCTATTTCTATGCTTAAATTTTTAGGGCAAGAGGATGTTAGAAGCAGCAAAATTGCCGTACCTATTTTAC
>JAEDNJ010000027.1 GCA_016302525.1 Phascolarctobacterium sp.
GAAGTAAGCATGGGCTTAATTTGTATCATACAGCCATGTAAATTAAAACAGCTAAGTACAATTCTTTTATATTGTCAAAGAGCAGTGAGCCTCTGCTAAATTACAGGGTAGCCAGCTTAGCCTTAGCGCAGGGGCAGCCTTTAGCAGCAGCTAATTCAACATATTTTTTACCGGAAACCATGTGACCAGCTTCTAAAGCCTTTTTAGCCATGCCCATCATGCTTTCAGCATAAGCGATGTCTGCTAATTTAGCTTGAGCGCAGGGGCAGCCCTTAGCAGCAGCCAGCTCTAAGTATTTTTTGCCGGAAACCATGTGACCAGCCTCTAAAGCTTTTTTAGCCATACCCATCATGCTTTCAGCATAAACTAAGTCAGCCAGCTTAGCCTTAGCGCAGGGGCAGCCTTTAGCGGCAGCTAATTCAACATATTTCTTGCCAGCTACCTTGTGGCCCATGCCTAAGAATTTGTCAGCCAGACCCAGCATAGCCTTTGCATAAGCCATGTCAGCTAAGAATGCTTTAGCTTCTGCATTGCCAGCTTCAGCAGCTAAATCAACATATTTTTTTCCAGAAACCATGTGGCCAGCCTCTAAAGCTTTTTTAGCCATGCCCATCATAGCTTCGCCGTAAGCAGCAATTTTAGTAGTTTCAGCAGCGATTTCTTCATCAGTAATGCCCAGGTTAGCTTTAAACCAAGATAAGATAGCAGGCATATCCTCGCCCTTGTTCAGAATGCTTCTGAAGCTGTGTTTAATTTTGCCTTGGGTGTACAGTCTTTCAACGCCATCCTTTAAATCACAATCGTCATAACCGAAGTGAGTCAGAATGCTATCCAGAACCAGCTCGCCCTTGCCTTCGATTTTGCTTTCGCTCAGTTTAACAACATTCAAAAATTCTTTTACTAAAGATTTAGCCATTAGTAACATCCTTTCTTCATCACACCTCTAAACAACTCTAAAAGAGTAGGGGCGGAAATCATAAAATTTATATTAGTATATGCATACCGATACTATTATAATTATACACCTATAGAGCTGATTTGCAAAGATAAAATTACTTAATGGCTCAAAATAAATTTGTTAACAGAGCTGGTTTAGGGGTGTGGAGGACAAGGCCTGGGACTTGAGCTTAGATAATAGTAGGCCGTAGAGCATTTCTAAGAGAATTTGCTCGTTAAGGGAAAGCTGGTTTTTACAAACGACTAATTTTCCCAGGCTTTGTCCGGAAGAGAGGATAGGTAGCTCTGTTTTGGGTTGGCAAAAAACTTCTGTGGGGATACTCTGGGGTTGATAGTGCACACTGCCGTAAGTATCTACGAGCAGTAAATCTGCCTTTAAAAGGCGCGCTGCCGGCTCTAGCATAGCAGCAGGGCTTAAATCAGCAGAGTGTGCAATAGTTTCTAAGTAAAATTGAATTTGATTGGTTGTAAGCATAATGAAACCCTTCCTTGATCTTGAAGCATAATGTTTAGCTAGCTATATGAAACTGTCTTAAGTATAGCACAGGGATTTTTTTTTAGCATTAAGACGAGCTTGGCAGCTAATGTATAGTATATTAGCTTTAATTCAGCCTGCTTATGCTGGCACAAATCGGTCCCTATCTAATATGAGCTTAGCAAAGAGGCCTCTCTATGAAAATGCTTGCTTGCAAGATTTTTCTCTGCTTCACAAAATTTGTCTTTAAAAAAACATATAATTTTGCTATACTTATACTAGCTAAGCGTGTCTAGCAAATTATAAAAGGCTAGGCATATTTAGCTCTGCGTGTGAGCAGTAAATTTTTTAAGAATTATAAGCAGTTTGTTTTGCGTTTTTTAGTTTTAAAGGAGGAATTATACTATGGGTTTAATTAAGGCTGCTATCGGCTCCCTGGGTGGCGTATTAGCCGATCAATGGAAAGAGTTTATTTACTGCGATGCTCTGTCTGAGAATGTACTAGTAACGAAGGGACAAAAACGTATCTCTAGTCAAGGCCGCAGCTCTAATACGGGCGCTGAGGATAACATTATTTCTCAGGGCTCTCGCATTGCTGTCAATAATGGTCAATGCATGATTATTGTTGAGCAGGGCAGAGTTGTGGAAGTTTGCGACACACCTGGTGAATACACCTACGACAAATCTACTGAGGCCTCTATTTTTGTAGAAGGCTTAAATAAGGAAGGCATTATGAAAGCCTTCAACAAAATGCGAGAGCGTTTCGCATTTGGCGGCGACACTGGCAAGGATCAGCGCGTTTACTACCTTAACACTAAAGAGATTATTGGCAACAAATATGGTACTGCTGCTGGAGTTCCCTTCCGCGTAGTGGATAATCGTATAGGCTTAGACATGGATATTGCTGTTCGTTGCTTTGGCGAATATTCCTATAAGATTGTTAACCCTGTTCTCTTCTATAGTAATGTTTGCGCTAACATAGAGGATAACTATACCCGCGACCGCATTGACGGCCAATTAAAGTCAGAAGTGCTCTCTGCTTTGCAGCCTGCCTTTGCCAAGATTTCGGAAATGGGTATTCGTTATTCTGCTGTGCCTGGTCATACTGAAGAGCTGAGCGAGGCTCTCAATGACATTCTGTCTGAAAAATGGGTGGATCTACGTGGTATCCAAATTGTTTCCTTCGGCGTATCCAGCATTAAAGCTAGTGAAGAAGACGAGCTAATGATTAAGGAAATCCAACGCAACTATGTTCTGCGTGACCCAGCTATGGCAGCCGCTCATCTGGCAGGTGCAACCGCTACTTCTATGCAGGGTGCAGCTACTAATCCTAGTGGAGCTATGACTGGCCTTATGGGCATGGGTATGGTACAAGGTATGACAGGCGGCTCTATGGCCCACCTGTACGCTATGGGCCAACAACAGCAGGCAGCTCAGGCAGCAGCTCCGGCTGATAGCTGGACCTGCAGCTGCGGCAAGGTTAACACCGGCAAGTTCTGCAACGAATGTGGCGCGAAAAAGCCGGAGCCTAAACCCAGCGGCAACACCTGGACCTGTGCTTGCGGTACTGTCAACACTGGCAAATTCTGTAACGAATGTGGCGCAAAGAAGCCCGCAGCTCCTGCAAGCTGGACCTGCAGCTGCGGCACTGTCAACACTGGCAAGTTCTGCAACGAGTGCGGCGCGAAAAAGCCTGAGGGCGACGGCTCCTGGATTTGCCCGGAATGTGGCACCAAGAACACCACTAAGTTCTGTAACGAGTGCGGCACCAAAAAGCCTGAGGGTGACGGCTCCTGGATTTGCCCAGAATGTGGCACCAAGAACACCACCAAGTTCTGCAATGAATGCGGACATAAGCACTAATCTTTACTAAAGAGTGCTTGCGTTATTTTTGAGGAAAGAAGGATAACATATGGCGGAGACAAGCACCAGCTTTAAATGTCCCAGCTGTGGCGGTCCTTTGGATTATAAGCCTGGTATGACAGACATCCAGTGCGAATACTGTGACACACAGTTTACCATCCAGGCTTTAGAGGCTTTTTATGCCCAAAAGGAAAAAATGGCTGCCGAGGCGCAAAATGCCAGGGATGCCAAATGGGAGACACAAAAGGCTGGCCAGGAGTGGAGCCTAGAGGAAGAACAGCTCATGCGGGCCTTTACCTGCTCCTCCTGTGGAGCAGAGATTGTCTGTGATGAAAACACCATGGCTACGGAATGTGTTTATTGCGGCAATCCTACTATGGTACCGGCGCGTTTTGCAGGAGTTTTAAAGCCTGACTATGTTATTCCCTTTAAGAAAACTAAGGAGGAGGCTGTAGCTGCCCTGAAGGAATTCTATAAGGGAAAATGGCTGCTGCCTGATGAATTTACAAAAAACAACCGCGTAGAGGCTATTCAAGGCCTCTACGTGCCCTTTTGGATGTTTGACTCTAGTGTAACAGCTACAGCTACCTTTAAGGCGGAAAATGATATGGTCATCGATACTAGCAGCGCAACGATAATCGAAACTAGTGTCTATGAATGTATCCGTAGGGGCACTATGGCCTTTGCGAGAATTCCGGCTGATGGCAGCAAGCGCATGGATGATAGCTATATGGACAGCATTGAGCCCTTTAATTACGAGGAGCTGCAGCCCTTTAGCTCTGCCTATTTAGCTGGCTATTTAGCAGATAAATATGATGTTAGCGCCGAGGAAAATGAGCCAAGAGTAGATACTCGTATGAACAATAGCGCTGTGGCTGCGCTGGAAAAAACAGTTGTCGGCTATATGCGTGTTGCAGAAAACGAGAGGGCCATTGTCAAGAATGAGGGCAGGGTTGAATATGCTATGGTGCCAGTTTGGATTTTGACCACGCGCTACCAGGATAAGCCCTACACCTTTATGATGAATGGGCAAACCGGCAAGATGGTAGGCAGTCTGCCCTATTCCAGCACGAAGGCACTCGCGGCCTTTCTCATTGTCTTTTTAGTTACCTTTGCTGCTTTGTATTTCCTAAACATCAGTCACTACATGGTAGTGCTGCTGGCCATGTTTTTATGATGAGGTGAACAATAATGAAGAAAATGTTTTTCCTGATGACATTATTGCTAGCCTTGTTTGTAAATACAGCCCTTGCGGCTAATGGCTCGCCTACTCCGGCGAAAAAGGTGGCTGTCCAGAGCACGGCTAGCGTTGTTGATAGGGCAAGGCTTTTAAAGACAGAGGAAATAGCCGCTCTAGAGCAGCAGATTCAGGCTGTGGAGGCTAAGCATAATGCCAGAGTGCTGATTTATACGGCGCAAAGAATTAATGGTGGCAAGGCCAGAGACTATGCGCGCACTGTAGTAGACGACATCCTGCCCAATAAAAAGGCAATTATCTGCGTTATTACGATGGGCGACAGGCAGTGGTATTTGGCTGCTAATAGGAGCATGAAGGAGTTTGCTGTTACTCAGGAATATGGCATTGATTATATTTCCGAGGAAATGGTGCCCCACCTGAAGAAGGGGCGTTATGCTCAGGCCTTTAGCACCTACGTTACTAAGTCAGAGGAGCTGATGGACTTTGCCGTAAAAAATGGTCATCCCCATGGTGATGAGGATGATTTTGGTATGGTAGCCCTAGGCTTGTCCTTAATTATTGCCTTATTTGCAGGCTATACTGTGCGTAAGGCTTTGATTGCCAAGATGAGCAATGTCATTACAGCCTACGAGGCTAATGAATACCTGCTAGAGGATAGTGTGAATATTGAGGAAAGCAAGGATAGCTTCTTATATATCACGACCAAGGTTATTCCTAAAGCTAAGTCTAGCTCTGGTGGGAGCGGCGGCAGTGATGGCGGCTCCGGCGGCTCTGGCGGTGGTGGCTCGTTCTAAAGCTTCCATAGTATGGCTTTTTAGCCTGATGTTATAAACAAAAAATCAAGCAATTCAGCAGCAGGCCTTGTGCTTGCTGTTTTTGCGTTTTGTGTTAAATCTTTTAGAGAGATAGTTTTACTAGATGAATGTTTTAGCTGGTTTTTTCTATTAGTGTTATAAACAAAAAATCAAGCAATTCAGCAGCAAGCCTCGTGCTTGCTGTTTTTGCGTTCTGCGCTAAATCTTGTATAATGAAATTTTTATGCTGAACATGACTTAACTGGATTTTAAATGAAAATGGTTAATTATTAATAGAATTTATCTTTATAGAAAATAATACTGCACTAAATTTCATATCAATATGTTTTTAATATTGTGGCCTAATATGTGGTTGACATAACAAATTGATGATGATATAATAAAATATTTTTTGACAAAGAAAGACTTTTGTGCTACAATTAAGAATGTGATAGAGTGTTGTCTTTGTATGAGAGACTGTAATTGTAAAGGAGTATATGTTTTGTAGGCTTGTGGTAAAATAGGTTAGGAGGCTGAAAAATGTTCGCTGTTGGTGACCGTGTAGTTTACCCTCTGCACGGCGGAGCTGTTATCAAGTGTATTGAGCATCGCAATCAGGGCGGTACTGAATTGGACTACTATGTTTTGGAAATGCTTTTTGAGCATATGACAGTTTCTGTACCTGTGGCGAATGCTGTCCGTTTGGGCTTGCGCTATATCACTCCTGCCAATGAGCTGGACGAGGTTGCCGTGGTGCTTAAAAGTGAGCCGGATGTGCAGTCTGTCAAGAGTATTTCCTGGAACCGTCGTTTTCAAATCTACATGGACTGCATTAAAACTGGTAGTATTACAGAGGTTGCCCGTATCTTTAAGATTTTGACAATTCTTGAGGGCAACAAAAAAATCTCTGTAGGGGAAAGAAGACTGCTGCATAATACGAGGCAAATTCTGCAAAGCGAGCTCATGCTTGTTCTGGACATTGATGCAGATGCAGCCGAAAGATGGATTTATAAATATGCTAGACCATAAAGGTTAGGTGCGAGCTGTGAAGAGCAGCTCGCTTTTTTGTTAATTAGACAAGAAAATTATTGAGAATAATTCTTGTTTTTCTCTAAGCAAAGTAGTATTATATAGTAGTATCTTTTTCATTTAGGTGCTTTTATCTAAGCAAAATCTTTGAGGAAAGGAGGAAAAATGATGTTCAAGAAAATTATTAGCTTAGCAATTTCTATTACGATAGTATTTGTAGGCATCATCATTACTGACACTGTTTTGCCGTGGGCAGCAGAGCTCTTAGGCTACTCCTTAACAAAGAATGGTCTTTTTGGGATTGCGTTCCCCAATACTTTGTTTATTATCTTTGGAGCCTTTGTCTTTTGCTGGCTGGGCTTAGTCCTGGGCCCATTGCTTACAGATTGGATTTTTAATTATTCGGAACGCGTCACCTTGGCCTTATCAAAACTGCCTACAAGCTCAATTCTCGTAATGGTTTTTGGCGTTGTTCTGGGCCTGTTGCTCGCTAATCTCATAGGCGCTCCCTTTGCCCGTTTGCCGCTCATCGGCCCTTATATCCCCATGAGCCTGAGCTTTGTGCTGTCTGTAGTTGGCGCTAAGCTGGCTATGAGCAAGAGCGAGGATATTACCGGCTTCTTTAATAAGCTTATGGGTATTGGCAAGCGTGCCAAGGCAGAAAAGCGCGAGCTAGAGGTTGTGGGCGCTCCTGCCATCGAAAAAAACTGCGTCAATAAAAAAATCCTCGATACAAGTGTCATCATTGATGGCCGCGTTATGGATATTCTGGCGACTGGCTTTTTGGAAGGCAATCTTCTGGTGCCTAAGTTTGTGCTGGAAGAGCTGCAGCGCCTGTCTGATTCAGCTGACCCCCTAAAAAGAGCGAAGGGCCGTCGTGGGCTGGATTTAGTGCATGATATGCAAATCAGCTACAAGGACACAATCATGGTTGTAGAAAACGACTATGAGGATGTGGCCGAGGTTGATGCCAAGCTGCTGTGCCTTGCAAGAGAAATCAATGCTGCTGTTATTACTAATGACTACAATTTGAATAAGGTTGCAGGTATTCAGGGCATTAAGGTGCTGAATATTAATGAGCTGGCGAATGCTATTAAGCCCGTTGTTATTTCTGGCGAGGAAATGCTGGTTACATTAATGAAGGAAGGCCGTGAGCCGGGTCAGGCCATTGGCTATCTGGAGGACGGCACCATGATTGTTGTCGAAAATGGTCGGCGCTTTGTGGGCAAAACGGCTACTGTCGTAGTTAACTCTGTGCTGCAGACGGCAGCAGGGAGAATGATTTTTGCTCATATTAAATAGAGCAGGCACCCTATTAATGTGCTGTTTTGCTATAGGCCGCAGCCTCAATAGTTTTTAGGCTGGGGAAGATTTTTATAGGTTGTTTAGAGGGGTGCTCATGGGCACCCCTTGCTTTTAATTTAGAGAGGATAGATTATGAAGGAAATAATTTGCATTGTTCCTGCTGCTGGCGCCGGTAAAAGATTAGGCTTAGGCATTAATAAGGCCTTTGCTATGCTTGCAGGTGCCCCTCTAATCGTACATTGTCTGAAAATGCTGCAGGAAACTGGCCTTGTCAAAAGAGCTATTGTTGTGCTAGCTCCTGCTGAGGTAGAGGATGGGCGTGAGCTCTTGGAAGGCTATGCACCAAGCTATTTTGCGGAGCTTCCCTTTAGCGTGGTGGCAGGGGGCAAGGAGCGCCAGGATTCTGTGGCTAATGCCTTGGCAACGGTGACAGAGGTTGAAGGCTACATTGCTGTTCACGATGGAGCTAGGCCCTTTGCAGGCAGGGAGGTTTTTGCCCGTACTCTTGAGGCTGCTAAGCTGCATGGGGCAGCTATCGCCGCTGTGCCCGTGAAGGATACGATTAAGGTTATTAACGACCAAGGCGAGGTTGTGGCTACGCCAGCACGCAGCACGCTGCAGGCTGTACAGACACCGCAGATTTTTGCAGCCAAGCTGCTTAAGGAGGCCTATGCCTATTTAGCTGCTCATCCCACTGCTGTTACGGATGATGCCTCTGTGGTGGAGCTTTTGGGACACAAGGTAGTGGTGGCCTTAGGCCGTTATGAAAACATCAAGGTGACAACTCCTGAGGATCTTATTTTCGCAGAAAATTTATTACAATAAGCTAAGCCTGGCAAAATGCGTTAGGCTTTTGTGGTGCTTGGTCTTTGTTATAGCTTGCTAAAATTTTTGCTAGGACTATTGTGTAATATATGTTATAATATTAGTTCAGATGAGTGGCTTTTTTGCTCTTATCTGCTTAAAAAAGAAAATACGAAGAGGGCGTAAGCTCTGTTCTGGAGATGGAGGTATATATATGTGTAGTGACTGTAATTGTCAAGAGGTTAGAGTAAGATTTGCGCCGAGCCCTACAGGCCCGTTTCATATTGGTGGAGCACGCAGCGCTCTGTTTAACTATCTGTTAGCTCGTAAAACTGGCGGCAAGCTGGTTCTGAGAATTGAGGATACCGACCGTGAGCGTTCTACCCCTGAGTCTGAAGAAAATATTAAGGCCGCTTTAAAATGGCTGGGCATGACCTGGGATGAGGGCGTGGATGTAGGTGGTCCCTATGGCCCCTATCACCAAATGGAGCGCCTCGACATCTACAAAAAATATACAGACCAGCTGTTAGCTGAGGGCAAGGCTTATTACTGCTATTGCACTGATGAAGAGCTGGAGGCTGAGCGCCAGGCTCTGAGCGCTAAGGGTGAGACCCCGCGCTACATGGGTAAATGTGCTCATCTGACTGCTGAGCAAATTGCTCAATACGAGGCAGAGGGCCGTAAGCCGACTGTACGCTTCCGTGTGCCCAAGGACCAACAAATCCTCATTCACGACCTGGTGCGTGGTGATGTAGTTTTTGATTCCAATGGTATTGGTGATTTTGTTATTGTAAAATCTGACGGTATTCCTACCTATAACTATGCTGTAGTAATTGACGACTCTTTAATGCACATTACTCATGTCATCCGTGCTGAGGAGCATTTGTCTAATACTCCGCGCCAATGCCTGATTTATGATGCGCTGGGCTTCCCCAAGCCTACCTTTGGCCATATTTCCCTGATTCTGGGCAAGGACCACACCAAGATGTCCAAGCGCCATGGCGCTACCTCTGTTGACCAATATCGTCAGCTGGGCTATCTGCCAGAGGGCATTGACAATTTCCTGGCTCTCTTAGGCTGGTCTCCCAAGGGCGAGCAGGAAATCTTCTCTATGGAAGAGCTGGCTAAGGAATTTAGCATGGACAGCGTAGCAAAGAATCCTGCTGTCTTTGACTTAGATAAGCTGAACCATATCAATCAGCATTATATGCGTCAATTAAGCGAGGAAGCTCTCTATGAGGTGGCTAAGCCCCATATGCTGGCTAAGGGCTACATCACTGGCGACGAGGAAGGCGAAAAGCTGGCTTGGCTGCATAAGGTTGTAGCAACTGCTAAAGAATATGTTTACTGTGCAAGTCAAATTCCCGATATGGTAGAGATGTACTTTACTGATGAATTTGGCTTTGAAAATGAAGAGGCTGAGGCTGTTTTAAAGGCAGAAACTGTACCTAGTGTTATCAACTGCCTGCTGACAGAGCTGCCTAACATGGAAGCTCTGGATATTCCGGCAGTAAAGGCTCTCTTCAAGAAAATCCAAAAAACTACAAAGCTGAAGGGCAAGGATGTTTTCATGCCGATTCGTGTTGCTTTGACAGGCAATCAGCATGGTCCTGAGCTGGCAGCTATGATTCCGCTGCTGGGCGTTGAGCGTACTGCTAAACGCGTTAAAGCAAGCTGCGCAAAGGTTGGTATTGAGCTGTAGACCTTTGCTGAAAAGGAGTAAAAGATATGACTATTAAGGTTTATAACACTCTCAATAATAGAAAAGAAGAATTTGTTCCTATCGAGCCCGGTAAGGCTAAGATTTATGTGTGCGGCGTTACTCCCTACAACCATCCGCACGTAGGTAATGCCCGTCCCTTTGTAACCTGGGATGTTATTCATCGCTTTTTAGAGCATGAGGGCTATGATGTAACCCATGTACAAAACTTTACTGATGTAGATGACAAGATTATCAATACTGCTAACAAGGAGGGTGTGCAATGGTTTGATGTCTGCAACCGTTACATCGATTCTTACTTTGAGGTAATGGATAAGCTGAATGTTAAACGCGTGCATGTTTATCCCCGCGTTTCTGAGCATATTCCTGATATTATCGCTACTGTGCAGGGCTTGATTGATAAGGGCCATGCTTATCCTATGGATGGTGATGTTTACTACAGTGTAGAAAGCTTTAAGGAATATGGCAAGCTGAGCGGACGTAATCTGGAGGATATGCAGGCTGGCGCTCGTATCGAGGTTGATGACCGCAAGCGCAATCCCTACGATTTTGCTCTGTGGAAGGCTGCTAAGCCCGGCGAGCCTGCTTGGGAATCTCCCTGGGGTCCGGGCCGTCCTGGCTGGCACATTGAATGCTCTACCATGAGTATGAAGTATTTGGGTCAAAACTTCGACTTCCATGGCGGCGGCAGTGATTTGATTTTCCCGCACCATGAAAACGAGATTGCTCAATCTGAGGGCTGCACTGATTGCAAATTTGTAAACTACTGGCTCCACAATGGCTTTATTACTGTTAATGAAGAAAAAATGTCTAAGTCTCTGGGCAACTTCTTCATGGTTTGCGATATTTTAGAACACTATGAGCCGGAAACACTGCGCTTCTTTATTGTATCTACGCACTATCGTTCCCCGCTGGACTTTAGCGATGCCCGTTTAACTGAGGCTGACAAGAGCCTTGCTCGTCTGCGTGCTGCTAAGGAGGCCGTGGAGGAAATGGCAAGGATGCTGGCAGTTGGTCCTAACCCCTACAGCCTGGCTCTGCGCAAGAAGGCAGCTAAGGCACGCGAGGACTTTATGGAAGCAATGCGTGACGACTTCAATACTGCTCTGGCAATTAGCTATATGTTTGCTCTGGCTAAGGATATTCAAAGCTACAAGAAGGCTCTGGCGAAGGAGAACGCTAGACCTGATGGCAAGCTGATTGCTATGTATAAGGATATCTTTGCAGAAATGTGCTCCATCATCGGCGTTATGGAAAATACCGCTGCTGTAGAAAAAGAGGCTGCTCCTGCCGAAGCCGAAGGCAACAGCAAGGAAGCTCAGCTGGTAGAAATGATTATCAAGCAACGCCAGGAGGCAAAGGCAGCTAAGGATTATGCTACAGCCGATAAGCTCCGCAATGAGCTGCTGGAAATTGGTATTGCCTTACAGGATACCAAGGAAGGCGTAAAGTGGAGCAAGGTTAATTAAGGATAGTTTCATGAAATTTGATAAATATCAAATGCTAAGGGACCATGCCCTGGCTATGTGCGTAGCCGAGGGCTCTCCTGTCCCGCCCACAAGACAGCTGCACCCGATAGTTTTGGCCTATGTGGGAGACGTGGTGTTTTCTATGTATACCCGTTTGCGCCTCATGCCAACCTCTAACAAGGTGCAGGTGCTCCATGATATAGATGCGAAAATGGTCTCTGCTGTTATGCAGTGCAAGGCTATGCAGGCTATAGAAGGGGAGCTGACAGAGGAAGAGGCTCAGGCCTTTCATAGAGGCCGCAATGCTAAATCAACTGTGCCCAAGAGTGCTTCTGTGGCTCAGTATCGCATTGCTACAGGCTTTGAGGCTCTGTTAGGTTATCTGTTTTTGGAAAAGCAGGAGGAGCGTCTCGAATATATATTGGACAAAAGCTTTACCATCATTGCGCAAGCAATGCAGGAGCATTTTGCCAAGCTTAAGTAACAAGGAGGTGCCAGAATGGCCATTAGTGTTGAATTAATTGCTTATTCTCAATTAGCACCAGAAAAGAATATTGATAATACTGCTATGGTAGAGCAGGTTAATGCCAGTGCTGCCAATCTTTGCTACAATGCTATTGGCGCCAAGGACATTCTGGCGGGCATGAATAACGCAAATGCGCAGCGCCTGACAAGGATGATGGTTAAATCTGGCCACCACTCTACTATTGAGCATGTGAGCTTTACCTTTGCCATTGAGGGCATTTCCCGTGCCTGCACCCATCAGCTGGTGCGCCATCGTATTGCC
>JAEDNJ010000207.1 GCA_016302525.1 Phascolarctobacterium sp.
ATCAAGCTAGGCGTGAAGGCAAGGAAGAAGGTATGCAGATTGGTCGTGCAGAGGGTGAAGCCCGTGGCAAGGAAATTGGCCGTGCAGAGGGAGAAGCTGTTGGCGTAGCTCTTGGCAAGGAAATTGGCAAAAAGGAATGCCTGCTAGAGAGTATTCGTAATGTGATGAAAAATCTAGGCGTATCTTCTCAAAAGGCGATGGAGACATTAGGTGTTTCTCCGGAAAGCCAAAAGGAGCTGCTACCGCTCTTGTAAGCAGCTATGAAAATTAGCTTTGATTAGCTTTTGACGTTGCTGGCAGTGGTCATGAGCGTGGGAAATAGAAAGCTTTATGCGTTTAGGACAATTTTAAAGTAACGTTTTTACTAAAAGAGCTTGTGTAGGCAGGCTCTTTTTTGTTTAGCAGGTGTATTGTTCTATTTGCGAGCTAGACAAAAGCTCCTTTTAAGGCTATAATTTAAGCTATGATGTGCAAGACAGGCTGGTTGCTTTATGAGGCAAGCATTTTTGTTACAGGCGGCTTTTAGCAAGGACTAAGGGGCGAGCAATTTGAACATAGGCGGACTTTAGCTAGGAGTAGGTTGCAAGTACTTTTGTTACAGGTGGCCTTTAGCTAGGACTAGATGGAAGAACGAGGGGAGGAAGAATAATGTTAAAGCATTTGTTGACTATTGCTGGAAGTGATTCTAGTGGCGGAGCAGGGATTCAGGCAGACCTAAAGACCTTTGCAGCTCACGGAACCTTTGGCATGAGCGTTATTACTGCAGTTACAGCGCAAAATACGCAGGGCGTAACTATGGTGCAAAATATTAAGCCAGAGGTTGTAGAGGCACAGCTGGAGGCTGTGTTTACGGATATTCGCGTGGATGCTGTAAAAATTGGCATGGTGAGCGAGCCGGAAATAATTCGCACTATCGCAAAATGTCTGCGCAAATTTAAGCCGGAGATAATTGTGGTGGACCCGGTGATGATTTCTAAAAGCGGCTTTGACCTGCTGGAGCCTAGGGCGTGCCAAACTCTGATAGAGGAGCTGCTGCCCTTAGCAACGCTCTTAACGCCTAACCTTCCAGAGGCAGAGGCTATCGCCCAAATGAAGGTAGAGAGTAAGGAGCAAATGCGACCCGTGGCAGAAAAAATCCTCAGCCTTGGCTGCAGGGCTGTGCTGGTCAAGGGCGGGCACCTGGCTGACACGGCTGATGATTTACTTTTTGATGGTAAAGAAGAGCTGTGGTTTGCCGGTGAGCGTATCCATACCAAGAATACGCATGGCACAGGCTGTACCCTGTCTAGCTCGCTGGCGGCAAATCTTGCTAAGGGTATGAGCCTTACCGAGGCTGTCAAGGCTTCTAAAGCTTATGTTACAGAGGCTATCGCCTATGGCATAGAGCTGGGCAAGGGCTGTGGACCTACACACCATTTTGTCGATTTATACAGAAAGGCCGGTATTTTAGATACAGAGGGCTAATTTTTGAGCCAATAGGAGAAGCATATGAATTTGAATGCAGATTTTGGGGAAATTATAACAAAGATAAGAGAAACAAAGCCTGTAGTACATTTAATCAGCAATTATATTACTGCTGAAAGTGTGGCAGATATTACCCTGGCAGCAGGGGCTTCGCCTGTCATGGCAGACGAACCTGAGGAAATGGAGGACATCGTGCTGGGGGCTGATGCTCTGGTTTTGAATCTGGGGACGATTAATTATAACAAGATGATTTCTATGGAGCGGGCTGCCGTAGTGGCTAAGGACAAGGGTCTGCCTGTTATCCTCGACCCTGTGGGCGTGATGAGCTCTCATCTGCGCCTGAGCTTTGCTTTGAAGCTCTTGGAGGAAGGCTTTATCACCATCGTGCGTGGCAATTATAGCGAGTGTAAGGCGCTTGTGAACGAGGAAACCAAGGGCAAGGGCGTGGATACCTTGGACGAAGGCGCAGAAGCGGAAGGAGAGGCTTTGAAAATTGCCCAAAAGGGCGCCAATAAATTTGGCTGCGTTTTTGCCGTGACGGGTAGTGTGGATAATATCAGCGACGGCAAAAGGGCCGTGGTGCTGAATAATGGACATCCGCTGCTGCAGGATATTACGGGCAGCGGCTGTATGACCAGCGCTCTTATCGGCGCTTGCGCTGCCGTAGGTGAAGACATGCTGGTGGCAGCTGCCTGTGGCGTGGTTATTATGGGGCAAAGTGCAGAGCTGGCAGCTAATTTCCTTGATAAGAAGGATGGTCCTGGTATGTTCAAGGCGCGCCTTATGGACAGCGTTTACCATGTGACAACTAAATGGAATCTGGTACATTTAGAGCCGGAGCAAAGGCTGGGCGCTGACGCGAATTAGCATTATTTCCCAAAGGACTGTGCAGCAGTGCTATTGAGGCAGAAATAATCATGTGAAATCTGGTACATTTAGAGCCGGAGCAAAGGCTGGGGGCTGACGCAAATTAGCATTATTGCCCGAAGGGTTGTACAGAGAAACCTTCGAGTCAAAAAGAATTATTAGGTATGAGATTATGCAAAAAATAGATTATAGTCT
>JAEDNJ010000208.1 GCA_016302525.1 Phascolarctobacterium sp.
TCGGCAAAGATAGCAGCCCACATAGAGGCGTAGCCAAGCATACCGGCTATCATTATTACTACTTTAACAGCTAGGGCGAAGACAACATTTTGCCAAGCAATAACGCTGGTATTGCGCGCAATATTAATAGCCTGCGGAATAGCCTTAACCTCGCTATTCATGAAGACTACATCAGCGGCCTCAATAGCTGCATCTGCACCAGAGCCCATAGCAGCGCCAGCATCAGCGCCAGCCAAAACAGGAGCATCATTAATGCCATCACCGACAAACATCACCGGACCGTATTTATTACGCAGATTGTTCAGCTCTTTCAGCTTATCCTGAGGCAGCAGCCTTGCCCTCACCTCATCAATGCCAGCCTCAGCTGCTACAGCCTGAGCCTCTTTCTGCTGGTCGCCTGTCAGCATAGCTGTTACGAGGCCCATAGCCTTCAGGGACTTAATAGCCTCCTTAGCATCCTCCTTCAGCGTGTCATTAATGAGGATTTGTCCAAGATAAAGCCCATTCTTTGCCACCAGCACCTCAGAGCCATAGCTTGCCTCTGCATAGCCAGTAGTAGCAATATTATAGCGCTGCATAAGCTTCATATTGCCACAGAGAATAACATCTCTGCCATAGCTGGCAACCAGACCCTCGCCGGCAATTTCTTCAAATTTATCGGCACGCACCAGAGCCAGCCCCTTAGCCTTAGCCTCATTGACAATAGAAATTGCAATAGGATGCGTAGAAGCAAGCTCAGCACCT
This sequence comes from Phascolarctobacterium sp., assembly GCA_016302525.1. Lineage (GTDB taxonomy): Bacteria > Bacillota > Negativicutes > Acidaminococcales > Acidaminococcaceae > Phascolarctobacterium_A. The sequence continues at coordinate 745 of JAEDNJ010000208.1, forward strand.
GCACAAACAGCCAAGAGCTCATTTTCTGTCACACCTTGGCTTGTCACAAGCTGCTGCACCACAAAGTTACCCTTCGTAACGGTGCCGGTCTTATCCATGATGACAGCCTGCACATTTTTCAAAGCCTCCATAGCAACGCCGCCCTTAAAGAGAATACCGTACTTGGAGCCAGCACCGATACCAGAGAAGAAGGCCAGCGGCACAGACAGTACCAGAGCACAGGGGCAGGAAATAACGAGGAAGGTTAAAGCAGAGTACAGGGTGCCATGCTCACCATGATGACCACCACCGAGTAAAATCGTCAGATAATCATCCGGATTGCCCAGGCTTTGGTAAACAAAGGGCAAGCCAAAGGCGGTTATAAGAGCTAAAGCAACTACAATCGGCGTATAAATACGCGCAAAGCGGGTAATAAATTTATCTATAGCCGGCTTAGAAGCAGCAGCATTTTCTACGCTGTCCAAAATCTTAGTTACCATAGATTCTGCTAACGGCTTTTCTACGCGAATTTTGAGCATACCAGAGGTATTAACACAGCCGGAAACAATTTCATCACCATAATGCTTCTTGACAGGCACAGGCTCACCAGTTACAGGAGAGGTGTCGATTAAGCTTTCTCCCTCCACAACTACGCCGTCCAAGGGAATACGCTCACCCACGCGCACGAGAAGAATATCGCCAACATTGGCTTCCTCAGCAGGGATAACCTTAACCTCGTCGCCTATCAAAAGATTCACAACCTCAGGACGCATATCCACAGCCGTCATAATTTGGCCACGGCTCTTTTCTACAGCGCGTTGCTCAAAATATTCACCTACGCGATAGAAGAAAATAACGCCAACTGCTTCCTCCCAGGCTTTGACGCCAAAGGCACCCAGGGTAGCAACAGTCATCAGGAAATTTTCATCAAAGATTTGGCCCTTCATCAAATTCTTCACAGCCGTCAGCACAATGTTCCAGCCCAAAATCACATAGGCCACAACGAGGCAGTAAAGGTGATAGGATTCTGGAATCAGGCCCAGCCATTCCGTAATGATAAAGATAAGGCCACCAATAACAATTTCCAGCAGCGCTTGCCTGTCACGCAGCTTAGCCATAAAGCCCCCAGCTTCCTTGCTGTCACTCAGCTTGGAGGCATTCTTTAGCGTTGCGCTTTTCTTGTTGCCTCTTTCCTGATGCTCCTTTAAGACTACGCCCTCTTCAACCTTATCAACAACGGCCTGCATTTTCTCCAGCAGTCCCTCGTAGCTAGCAGCAGCAACCTTCAGCTTTTTCGTGGTATAGGTCAAAACAGCTTCGTTAACCTCAGGCATCTTGTTTAAGGCAGCTTCAATCTTGGCTCCGCAGTTAGCACAGTCCAGATTTTCTACCATATATATACGCACAGCAGCTTGCGTGCTCACAGGCTGCTTATCACGAGGAACAACCACTACCTCAGACTCAATCGCCGTACAAATTTCCTGAATTTTGGGCAGCAGGGCAGCGTGATTATCAGCAGACAAGCGCAGCTGCTTGGTCACAAAGGAGACATTAGCATAGGCAACGCCGGGCAGCTCCTTAATCTTGTGCTCCATTTTGGCAGCGCAGTTGGCACAGCCCAAATTCTTGAGGATGTATACCTTCTTAACCTTGTTTGCATCTGGCATTTTACAGGTGCAGTTCGCCAAGCTTTCGCCGCATACATCACAATAATCTTCATGCGGATACTCTACCTCACCATGCTCATGGTCGTGACCGCAGCCACATTCTGCCCCATGCTCATGGCTATGCTCATGT
>JAEDNJ010000209.1 GCA_016302525.1 Phascolarctobacterium sp.
TTAGCTGTTTTAATTTACATGGCTGTATGATACAAATTAAGCCCATGCTTACTTCGAGGTTAACTCGAAAAAGCATGGGCTTTTTTATGTTACCTATTATTTAGGTAGCTTGAAGGAGCTCTTTAAAGAAACAATTCTGTTGAACACTAAAGCCCCCGGCTTAGAGTCCTTAGCATCAACACAGAAGAAGCCATTTCTTACAAATTGGAAGCTGTCATAGGCTTGCGCATTTTCTAAGGATTTTTCTACGAAGGCATTAACCACCGTCAGAGAGTTAGGGTTAATGTTCATAGAGCCATCCTCGTTATACACACCCTTGGACTCATCAATGAGGTTTTCGTAGAGACGGCACTCGCAGGGTACAGCAGTTGCTGCATCAACCCAGTGAATAGTGCCCTTAACCTTACGGCCATCAGGACTAGTACCACCCTTACTAGCAGGGTCATAGGTGCCGTGAATAACAGTAACCTTACCGTTTTCATCAGTTTCGTAGCCAGTGCATTTAACAAAGTAAGCGTGCATCAGGCGTACCTCGTTGCCAGGGAACATACGGAAATATTTCTTGGGAGGCTCAATCATGAAGTCCTCTCTTTCAATATACAGCTCCTTGGAGAAGCTAATGGTTCTAGTGCCCATAGCCTCGTTCTCCTGATTATTGGGAGCAACCAGTTCTTCGCTTTGTCCCTCAGGATAATTGTCGATAACCAGCTTGACAGGGTCTAAAATAGCCATCACTCTGGCAGCCTTCAGCTTCAGGTCCTCTCTAATGCAGTATTCCAGCATAGCATAGTCTACAGAGCTGTTAGCCTTAGCCACACCGCAAAGCTCTACAAACTTTTGGATAGATGCGGGGGTAAAGCCACGACGGCGCAAAGCAGCGATAGAAACGAGACGAGGATCGTCCCAGCCATCTACAGTGCCCTCCTCTACCAGCTTTTTGATGTAGCGCTTGCCGGTGACAACATTTTGCAGATAGAGCTTAGCAAATTCAATTTGCTTAGGCGGTCTTGGATATTCCAGCTCCTGCAGCACCCAATCATAGAGGGGTCTGTGGTCTTCAAATTCCAGAGTACAAATAGAGTGAGTAACATGCTCCTCAGCATCCTCAATAGGATGAGCAAAGTCGTACATCGGATAAATGCACCACTTATCACCAGTATTATGGTGGTGTAAATGCGCTACACGATAAATGACAGGGTCACGCATATTGATATTAGGAGAAGCCATGTCAATCTTCGCACGCAGTACGATAGAGCCATCCTCAAACTCGCCATTCTTCATCCTTTCAAAGAGCTCTAGGTTCTCTTCAACAGAACGGTTTCTGTAGGGACTTTCCTTGCCCGGCTTTTCAAAGGTGCCTCTGTACTCTCTAATTTGCTCCGGTGTCAGCTCGCAAACGAAGGCCTTGCCCTTTTTGATAAGCTTTACAGCACCCTCATACATCTTATCAAAATAGTCAGAAGCAAAATAGAGATGCTCACCCCAGTCTGCACCCAACCATTGAATATCTCTTTTTATAGACTCAACGAACTCGGTCTTTTCCTTAGTAGGATTCGTATCATCAAATCTCATGTGGAAAACGCCGTTATATTGCTTTGCCAGACCATAATTCAAGAGAATGGACTTAGCATGGCCAATATGCAGATAACCATTGGGTTCGGGCGGAAAACGCGTACAAACCTCATCATAGGTGCCTTCCTCTAAGTCCTTGTCAATGATTACCTCAATAAAGTTTCGGGAATAAACTTCCTTTTCCGGTGTAGAAATATTTTTCTCTTCCATTATTTACACCACTCCTGCAATTCAAAATCAAAAATAAAGCAATCAGCCTTCAGCTAAGATTTTTTCTACAGCCTTCACAGCCTCATAAACCATACCATCACAATGGGGCTTCTTTTCTAAGCCTGCCTCTGCATTGATACGCAACAGATCAGCACAATTCAAGCAGCCTTGATGGTTATCCTTAAAGCTTTGGAAATATTTGCGAATAGTAGCAGGGTCTTCCTTGCCCAGCATACCTAAAACCATTAAACCGCCCGTGATAGCGCCGCAGGTTGCTGCAATTTTCATGCCAGCACCAAAGTTTGCCGCTACCTTGTAGGCTTGCTCTTCATCAATGCCACATTCCTTCGCAAAGGGTACAAAAACAGATTGAGCACAGTTGTAATGGCGCTCAGTAATAGCGCGCAGCTCCTCGGCTCTCTTTAAATGTTCACTCATAAAACATCCTCCTCATTTGTTTATGCGTTTTTCTCTAAAACTAAAGGGGCATTTTCCGTAATATGCTCCTTGGTAATCACTAGCTTGCCGCCACCGCTTTGACGAGCCTCCTCAGGAATACTGTACATAGTTTCCAGCAGCAAATGCTCCATAATCGAGCGCAGTCCACGGGCACCAGTCTTGCTGGTAATCGCCTGGTGAGCAATAGCCCTTAAGGCTTCCTCGGTAAAGCTGAGCTCCACCTTGTCATACTTTAGCATTTCCTGATATTGCTTAACCAGAGCATTCTTAGGCTC
>JAEDNJ010000028.1 GCA_016302525.1 Phascolarctobacterium sp.
GCATACCAGGCTCACGAGATACAGACTTGATTTCTACTATGCCGTCTTGAATTTCAGGAACCTCTAATTCAAATAAACGCTTTAAAAGACCGGGGTGAGTACGAGAAACCATGATTTGAGGTCCTTTGTTGGTACGCTTAACCTCTACAATATAGGTCTTCATTCGCTCATGGTATTGATAGCTTTCGCCGGGAATTTGTTCCTTAGCAGTCAGCACAGCCTCCACCTTGCCCAGGTCAATATACACATTGCCAGCCTCTACGCGTTGTACAATACCAGTAACAATGTCCTGCTCACGGCCAGAGAAGCGTTCATAAACCATGCCGCGCTCTGCTTCACGAATACGTTGTACGACAACCTGCTTAGCATTTTGAGCAGCAATACGACCAAAGTTACGAGGTGTTACCTCTACCTCAACAATATCGTCCAGCTCATAACGCTCATCAATTGCACGAGCATCATCTAAAGAGATTTCGCCAAACTCTTGCGTAGGTCCTTCTACAACAGTTCGTAAAGCAAAAACATGGATTTCACCATTTTCTTTATTCAGATCAACCCTAACATTTTGATTAGAGCCATAATTTTTCTTATATGCAGCCACCAGAGCTTCTTCAACAGCTGTGAAAAGCATGTCAGCATCAATACCCTTTTCTTTTCCCAGCTCTTGGACAGCGGAGATAAAATCTGCGTTCACTTTTTTAATTCCTCCCTTTGCATCTTCATTCATCAAAATTATTTTTTTAATTGTCTTCACCGGTCTAGGTTTCAGCCCTAGCCTCTATCTAATAATAAACATTAAAAATCAATATGGGGTCTAACTAGAGCAATATTACTGCGATTGAGCTTCACAGGGTTCTTAAACTCTCTGCCCTTGATAATTTTTCTAACCTCAATGCTCTCCACATCGTGGCTCACCAATACTCCCACCAGCTCAGTTAAGCCTTCCCAGGGAGCTACAAATTCAATATCAACCTTCGTTCCATAGGCCGCTTCAAAGTCACTATCCTTTTTAAACGGTCTATCGATGCCTGGCGAAGAAACCTCCAGATAATACTTATCAGGAATCGGATCCTTTGCATCCAGCAGCTCCGTTAGTCTTTCACTAACCATTTGGCAGTCGTCAATCTCGACTCCGCCAGGCTTATCAATGAAAATGCGTAGATACCAGTCCTTTTCGCGAACATATTCTACATCAACTAACTCCAGCTCTGTGTCCTCTAAAAGTGGAGTCACCAGCTCTGCTATCATTACTTCAATTTCTTGTGCCTGCATCCATTTCACCTCCATTACCATATTTAGTTTTCATCTATAACTGTGAAAAATAACCCTAGAACATGGAAAGAGTGAGTCTTGCAACTCACTCTTTCGAACACAACTATTCTGATACTGGTGTTATTATAACACAAAACTTTAAACTTGACAAGCTATTTACCAAATAAAAAAACTACAAAACAAGCTTCTTGACTTAAGCTATAAAAACAGCTATAATTTCTAATCATAGTTATGCTTTGTATTATAAAAGCAGAAGGGCTTGCTGCATTGTCAAGATACGCTCAGCAATCTCTGAGCTGATAAAAATCACGCTCTTTCGCTAAAGATACCTGCCCATAGAATTAAATAGAAAAATAGGCACAGCCAGACTAGCAAAGCATTAAAATAAGGGAAAGAATTGGAGGAATACTCATGTTAACTCTAGACAAAATCTATCACGCAGCCTTCGTGCTCAAAAGCATTGCACGCAAGACTGACCTTATCGCTGCTCCTAACCTTTCTACTAAGAGCGAGCTTTATTTAAAAACAGAAAATCTTCAGGTAACTGGCAGCTTTAAGCTGCGTGGTGCCTACTATAAAATTAGCCAGCTAACTAAAGAAGAAGCCGCTAGGGGTGTTATCGCCTGCTCCGCTGGCAATCATGCTCAGGGTGTAGCCTTAGCCGCAACGAAAATGGGCATTAAATCTGTAATCTGCATGCCAGATGGAGCCCCAATCATGAAGGTTGAAAATACTAAAAGACTTGGCGCTCAGGTTGAGCTAGTAAAGGGAACCTATGATGATGCTCACGACAAGGCTGTAGAGCTGCAAGAGCAAACTGGCATGACATTCATCCACCCCTATGATGACGAGCTGGTTATTGCCGGACAAGGTAGCATTGGTCTAGAAATTTTAGATCAGCTTCCTGATGTTGAGGCTGTTATCGTGCCTATCGGCGGTGGCGGTTTATTAAGCGGCGTAGCCTTTGCTATCAAAAGTCTGCGTCCTGAAGTTAAGATTTATGGCGTACAGGCTGCTGGTGCTGCTAGTATGTATCAGGCTTATCACGACCACAAATATGAAACCCTCGATAAGGTTAACACCTTTGCCGATGGTATTGCCGTAAAAACCCCTGGCGAAACAACCTACGAAATGATTTCTAAATATGTAGATGATGTTGTTACTGTCAGCGAGGACGAAATTGCTACAGCTATTTTAGCTCTCATTGAAAAGCAAAAGCTCATTGCTGAAGGAGCTGGAGCTACTCCTGTAGCTGCTGCTCTCTTTGATAAGCTGCCCATTGAGGGCAAAAAGACCGTTTGTCTCATTTCTGGTGGTAACATTGATGTTAACATTCTCTCACGCGTTATTACCCGTGGACAGGTTACTACAGGACGCAAGACTACCATGACTATTGCCCTAGAAGATAAACCTGGTCAGTTAACCCATGTCAGCGACATTGTTTCCAGCTGTGGCGCCAATGTTATCAGCGTTCATCACGATCACTCTGATGTAAACATGGCTATCAATAGCTGCTTCCTCACCATCGGTCTCGAAACCCGTGATGCAGAACAAATTCAGGAAATTCGCGATAAGCTTACTGAGGAAGGCTTTACTCTAATTTCCTATGTATAAATTCTGTGACTAAAACTAAACACCAGTAATATCCCCCTTGTTGTTGGTAAGCAGCAAGGGGTTAATTATTACAAAAAAAGACTGTAGCCCTAAGGACCACAGTCTTTTTCAGATGTTTAGTTTGCAGGAGTATCAATATCCTTAAAGAAATCTGCCATAGAGCATTGTAAAATCTCGTGTAGCTTCAGCAGATTTTGTACAGTTACAGATACGCGACCACATTCGATGTTACTCATATTGGTTTGAGAGATCCCCAACTCTTTCGCTAAATTTGTTTGAGTAATACCTCTCTCAATACGAATAATTTTAATTCTTTTACCAATCTTTTTAAATTCTTGTTCCATAGTGAATCCCTCCTAAAACATAACAACAATCACCAATTCGGCTTAGAAGAATTATACAATAAGCCAATAATCTTGGCAAGAAGTTTTTAATCAAAAAAACCTATCCTTTTTGTAAAATTTACAAGGATAGGTTTTATTCTCTATGAAACTATTAAATATAGCACCAGCAAATTAATCCAGCCAGCTACGAGATTTAGGAGTGTTCTTACTAATGCTAACCTGTTTGGGAGCATAGAGCAGCAAATCATCATTAACACGAGATACAGATGCACCAATGATATACATTACGCCGTTCATGTAATCAAAAATGCGGTTCTTGAGGGCACCGTCCACAGCATCAAAACAAATCATAACTGCAGCACCATCCATCAAAGAATCTGCATACTCACGCACATCACCAAAGTTTCTCGGAGTACGCACCATAATATTTAAATGCCCACCCTTCACCATACGAGGGCCTTCATACACCTGCGGTTCTTCTTCAACATCACTCAAAAAGAACTTCATTGCTGTGCCTTTAATATCCATAATCACAAGCCTCCAAACAGTATATATTTACTTACCGTTACAATGTATATTATAGAAACATTTTACACTATTATGGCAAAAATAGCAAGCAATTTCAAAAAATTAAGGGTGAAAAAATCAACTTTCTTCACCCTTTGTTTAAGTATTTTCTATTAAGCTTATCCTCTGCCAGCAAATACATTTCCTCAAAGAATTATATCAGCATTAAAGGATAATTGTTATTAATATTTATGTTATGCTTATTGGTTCAGCATTTGGTTTTTCAAACGGCCGCGAATTCTGCCACGCTCCAAACGATTCAGGACAGTCTTACGCATACGAATGTTTTTCGGAGTAACCTCAACCAGCTCGTCATCATTGATATGCTCTAAGGCTTGCTCCAAGGAGAAGGTCTTGGGCGGAATCAGACGAATAGCCTCATCAGAACCAGAAGCGCGCATATTGGAAACATGCTTCTTCTTGCAGGGGTTAACATCCATATCATCCTCGCGAGTGTTTTCGCCAATAATTTGGCCCTCATAAACAGGCTCAGCAGGCACAACGAACATAGTGCCACGCTCCTGGCAGTTGCCAATGCCGTAAGAAGTAGTTTCGCCATTTTCAAAGGCAACCAGGCTGCCACGAGTACGACCAGGGATGGGACCCTTGTAGTCCTCATAGCCAGCAAATACATGATTCATAACACCATTACCCTTGGTGTCGGTCAGGAATTGGTTACGGAAGCCAATCAGACCACGAGCAGGAATCTTAAACTCCATACGAATGTAGCCAGCCATCTCAGTCATATTTTGCAGCTCAGCCTTACGCAGACCCAAAGCCTCCATTACTGCACCCATGAAATCTTGGGGTACATCAATGGTCAGAGCTTCCATAGGCTCTTGCAGAGTGCCGGTTTCATCCTCGTGCATAATAACCTTGGGCTTGCCAACCTGCAGCTCATAGCCCTCACGGCGCATGGTTTCAATCAAAACAGACAGATGCAGCTCGCCACGACCAGAAACCTTGAAGGCTTCGGTAGTATCAGTTTCTTCAACACGCATAGATACATTGGTTTTGATTTCTTTAAAAAGGCGGTCACGAAGATGACGGCTGGTTACGAATTGACCTTCCTTGCCAGCAAAGGGGCTGTTATTTACAGAGAACACCATGGACAAAGTAGGCTCGTCAACCTTAATGCCCTTTAAGGGCTCAGGATTTTCAAAATCAGCAATAGTGTCGCCAATATTAGCGTCTGCCAGACCAATAACAGCTACAATATCGCCAGCCTTAGCTTCCTCAGCCTCAACGCGTTTTAAGCCTTCATAGGTATAAAGACGGCCAATCTTAGCCTTTACAGCCTTACCCTCTTGGTTGCACAGAGTAATGCTTTCACCATTGTGCATAGTACCACGCACAATGCGGCCTACAACGATACGACCTACATAATCATCATAGTCTAAGGTATTAACCAGCATTTGCAGGGTTTCCTCGGTCTCAACATCCGGAGCAGGGATGTTTTCCATAATAACTTTGAAGAGAGGCTCCAAATTAGTGCTCTCATCCTCCATGCTCAGCTTAGCAATACCATTACGAGCAGAAGCTAAAACTACGGGGAACTCTAATTGGTTTTCATCAGCATCCAGCTCAATGAATAAATCCAGCACCTCGTCAATAACCTCATCAACGCGTTGGTCAGGACGGTCAATCTTATTGATAACTACAATAGGCTTTAAATGCTGCTCTAAAGCCTTGCGCAGTACATATTTAGTTTGCGGCATAGGGCCTTCATAAGCATCTACTAAAAGCAGAACGCCATCAACCATGGTCAAAACACGCTCTACCTCGCCACCGAAGTCAGCATGGCCCGGAGTATCCAAAATATTAATCTTGGTCTTTCCGTGCATAACAGCAGTATTCTTAGACAGGATAGTGATACCGCGCTCACGCTCCAGGTCATTGGAGTCCATAACACGCTCTGCCACATGCTCATTAGCACGAAAAACACCGCTTTGCTTCAGCATAGCATCTACTAAGGTAGTCTTGCCATGGTCAACGTGAGCGATAATTGCAATATTACGAATATCTTCTCTCAGCATTTTCTTAATCTCCTCGTTCAAAACAAAATGCCCTAGCGGGCTCAAATCAACAAAAATTGCAGAAAAATAAGGATGCGAGGCACCCTTGGAATTAACAAATATACTAACTAGATAATTATAAACATTCTCCATATAGATGTCAACAAAAAAAGCATGAAAGTGTAATAAATTTCACACCTTCATGCTTTAATTTAGTTACAGCTCACCATGACGCTCCTTATTTTTGCGTACATAGTCCAGAATAATGCCGGCAGTTTCTTCGATAGCGCGACCAGAAACATTAATGATTTGACAGTGGAGACGACGCATAATTCCCTTAGCGTAGTCCAGCTCTTCATTAATGCGGGAAACATCTGCATAAACAGCAGTGTCAGATAAGCCCATAGTCTTTAAACGCGCAGAACGAATTTCATTCAGCTTGTAGGGGTCAATCAAAAGGCCAATAATCTTGTAGGGAGGCACCTTAAAGAGCTCTTCAGGAGGATTCAGCTCCGGAACCAGCGGCACATTAGCTACCTTGATTTGCTTATGAGCCAGATACATGGACAGAGGTGTTTTTGAGGTACGGGAAACACCAATCAAAACCACATCAGCCTTGGTCAGACCCAAAGGATTTCTGCCATCGTCATATTTTACAGCAAACTCCACAGCCTCAACACGCTTAAAATATTCATGGTCCAGGCTATGAATAAGACCAGCCTGATTTCTAGGTGCAGAACCGGTCTTTTCGGAAACCATACCTAATACAGGTCCCAAAACATCAATAGTGTCTACCAGACTAATTCTTGCCCGTTCTGCAAGATAGGAACGCAGCTCCGGAGAAACCAGTGTGTAACAAATTAGGCCATTGTTGCCAGCAGCCTCTTCGATAGCCTTGTCAATTTGCTCCTTATCCTTAATATAAGGAACGCGGATAACATCAAACTTGCAGTCAGTGAATTGACTTGTTGTTGCTCTAATAACAGATTCAGCAGTTTCACCGATGGAGTCGGAAACTGCGTAAATCACAGTATTCTTACTTATGATAATTACCTCCCTTGCCCTCTGCTAAATCAACCAGCAGTCTCGTAAAATTAGTTTTTGTAATGCGCCCTACCAGCTCATAATCTCGCCTGCCATTGTTCACCGGCTTTACAACAGGCAAGCAGTCGATTTCATTATCAATGAGCTTTCTTGCAGCAGAAGCAGCAGAATCATCTGGCTCTGCTACAATCATCTTCGAAAGTGGTGTCATGACCATCACAACTGGCAAGGTGCGCAGGTCGTTATTATTAATAGCAGCCTTTAATAAATCCTTACGCGAAACTACACCAGCCAGCAGCCCCTTCTCGTCTAAAATCATGACAGAGCCAACATCCTCTAAAAACATAGTGATGACAGCCTCGTAAGCCATCTTATCGGATTTTATGGCTACAGGCACCGATTGTAAATCGCTTACCTTAATGCCGCTGATTTCCTCCATCAGCATGCCCAGGGTATTTTTGCCCGTATAAAAGTAGCCAACCTTAGGACGAGCATCTAAAATGCCGCCCATAACAAGAATCGCCAAATCACTGCGCAGAGCAGCTCGTGTAACACTCAAGCGTTCTGCAATATTTTCACCTGTAATGGGACCCTCAAGGCGCACTATCTCAGCAATTCGCTTTTGTCTAGAACTTAAAGCTATGATACTCACACCCTCTCTTTCAAGCTACCACCAGCATTCTTCTGCCTACTATAGTCCATAATAACAAAAAAATTATAATTAGATAAGCATTAATAAATTTATAGTACCAAACGCTATAATTTTCTCCCGTATAGTATATACTATTTAACGATAAAATGCTAGTACCTAGTCATAATTATTTTTTAGAATGGGTGAGGTTTTGTAATTAATTGGTGGGTGAATGTAACCTATCAAAAAAATAGGACCTGGTTTCCCAAGTCCTAAATGGTCATAACATTTGTGTGTTTAATATTAAGTTTTTTAGCCTTATTACTAGACTAAGTATCTGAACGCTTTATACTCCCGTCCCTTATTCATCATACATGATACGCTCCAGCTCCGCCATAAAGCTTTTAGTATCCTTGAATTGCTTATAAACAGAGACGAAGCGCACATAGGCAATCTGGTCTGCCTTGCACAGATATTTCATAACCAGCTCGCCTATTTGGGTACTTTCGGCCTCATCACCGTAGGCAGCACGTAAATCGCGTTCAATGTTGTCTACAATAGATTTAATCTTATCGTTTGTTACAGGGCGCTTTTCACAGGCCTTAAGGAGGCCACGCATCAGCTTAGTCGGGTCAAAGAGCTCACGGCTGCCATCCTTCTTGTGCACAATCAGGGGAGCCTCCTCGTATTTTTCGTAGGTGGTAAAGCGTTTACCACATTTAGGGCACTCACGGCGCCTACGAATAGTAGTGTTCTCTTCGATGGTGCGACTGTCAATAACACGACTGTCTATGTGGTTGCAGAAGGGACATTTCATAATGTCACCCTCCTTACATAACGATGCAGCTTAAATCACCAACACCGTGGGTAATATCCTTTACAGCAGAAAGCAGAGCCAGACGATTGTTCTTAACATTTTCGTCCTTGTCCATAACCATAACATCCTCAAAGAAGCTGTTAATCGGAGCAACCAGTTTCACAGCCTCAGCCAAAACAGCCGCATAATCATACTTAGCCACAGCTAAAATCACTGCATTGCTAGAAGCAACTACAGCATCATGCAGGTCTTTTTCTACCGGCTTTTGGAACAGGTTAACATTAATTGCGGTTTCTGTCTCAATCTTCTTGCAGAGGTTAGCAACACGGGTAGCAGCTTGAATTAGCTCCGGAGCCTCTGCACTCTTTACGAATTCGTTCAGAGCCATTGCACGAGCGTACAAATCTGCAATATCGTCATTGCGTTTATCTGCTAAAACAGCATCTACAACATCATAGCGAATGCCTTGGTCAATGAGGAGGTTCTTTAAGCGCAGGTTGATAAACTCAACGATTTGCGGAATCAGCTTGCCCAGCTTTTCAGAGGGAACATTCAGCATATAAAGAATCCCTCCTACAGCCTTCACCAGGCTGAAATGATAACCAGCATCAATAATGATGTTTATAACACCCAGCGCCTGACGGCGCAGTGCATACGGGTCCTGAGAGCCAGTAGGAGCTAAACCACGGCTAAAGGTTGCAGCAATGTTGTCCAGCTTATCAGCAATACCAACAATACGGCCAATATTGCCCTGGGGCAGAATGTCGCCGGCAAAACGAGGCAGATAATGCTCGAAGATACCAGTTGCCACCTCAGCAGCTTCGCCGTCCAGCTTAGCATATTCGCGGCCCATAACGCCCTGCAGCTCAGTAAATTCTACAACCATACCTGTAACCAGGTCACACTTGCACAGGAGAGCAGCGCGCTCCAAGTTCTCGGCATCAACACGAGCGCCAGTTTCAAAGGCCAGCATTTTAACCTCTTTTACCAGACGGTTGCTCTTATCGTTCATATTGCCCAGACCCTCTTGGAAGGAAACAGTTTTCAGCTTTTCTAAACGATCAGCCAAAGGAGCCTTGCGGTCCTCTTTAAAGAAGAACTCTGCATCCGCTAAACGAGCACGCAGTACACGTTCATTGCCATGAGCAACGGTTTCTAAGAATTCCTTGCCACCATTACGTACAGTGATGAATTTGTTCAGCAAGGAGCCGTCCTCTTTTACCACTGGAAAATAACGTTGATGCTCACGCATAGGAGTGATAACACATTCCTTGGGCAGAGCTAAGTATTTTTCTTCAAACTTGCCGCACAGAGCAGTGGGCCACTCAACTAGGAAGTTTACTTCCTCAAGCAGGTCCTCTTTAATTTCTGCATGACCGCCCTCAGCAATAGCTAAATCAATAACCTGTTGACGGATTAATTCCTTACGAGCAACCTGGTCAACCATAACAAAGTTGAATTCCAGAGTCTTTTCATAAGCATCTGCATTAGGAATCTCGATAACATTATAGGTTTCTTCGATAGCAGACATAGCTACGCCCTTAGCCTTGCTTACAGCCCCACTAACGATATCCTTTAAGCCACTTAAGAGAGAAGGACTATTTTCTACATGCTCCTTAGCAGCCTCAAAGGTTTCCTTAGCGCTTCTGCGCAGGAAGCGATGACCACGAGAGAATTTGCCAGATTTTACGCCATTAACCTCAACAGGAATAACCTTACTGCCAAAGAGAGCTACCAGCCAACGAATGGGACGGATGAATTTAAAGTCATGGTCAGCCCAACGCATATTGTTGGGGAAGGTGAGGCTCTTAAGGATGTCGTCTAAAAGGCCAGGCAGCAGATCCTCAACCTTTTGACCAGCTAAGTGTTTTACAGCATAGATATAGTTGTCGCGAATAACGAGGTCCTTCACATCTACACCTTGACCACGAGCAAAGCCCATAGCAGCCTTGGTGGGCTCGCCATTTTTGAAGGCAATTTGTGCGGAGGGTCCCTTTGCCTCTACGGTAGAGTCAGGCTGAGCCTCTGCTACGCCGCTAGCGATAAAGGTCATGCGGCGAGGAGTGCCTAAAACTCTAACCTCTGCATAGGGAATACGCAGCTCGTCCATTTTCTTTTCTGCTAAGCCCTTCAGCTGGTTCAGCAGACCAGACATATGGTTCGCAGGGATTTCTTCAGTACCAATTTCAAACAGTAATTTTTCCATTATTCGTTCTCCCCTTTCTTCAGCAGTGGGAAGCCTAATTCCTCACGTTGTTTTACATAAGCAGCGGCACAGATACGAGCTAAAGCACGCACACGGCCGATATAAGCAGTACGCTCGTTAACAGAAATTGCTCCACGAGAATCCAACAGGTTAAAGGTGTGAGAGCATTTTAAAACATAGTCATAAGCAGGGCGAATGTAGCCTAATTCTATAACACGCTTTGCCTCTGCTTCATATTTATTGAATAGGTCAAAGAGTAAATCGGTGTCAGCAACCTCAAAGTTATAGTAGGATTGCTCAACCTCATTAGTATGGAAAACATCACCATAGGTAACATCGCCTACCCATTGCACATCATAAACATTCTCTACGCCTTGGATGTACATTGCCAAACGCTCTAAGCCGTAGGTAATTTCTACAGCAACGGGCTTAACATCAATAGAGCCAACCTGTTGGAAGTAGGTGAATTGAGTAATTTCCATACCATCCAGCCAAACCTCCCAGCCTAAGCCCCAAGCACCTAAGGTCGGAGATTCCCAGTTATCCTCTACAAAGCGAATATCATGCTCCTCTTGACGAATACCCAGAGCAGCCAGGGATTCCAGATAAAGCTCCTGAATATTTTCCGGAGAGGGTTTAATGATTACCTGGAATTGATGATGTTGGAACAGACGATTCGGGTTGTCGCCATAACGACCATCTGCCGGGCGGCGAGAAGGCTCTACATAAGCCACGCGCCAGGGCTCAGGACCTAAAACCCTCAAGAAGGTGGAGGGGTTCATGGTGCCAGCACCCTTTTCTACATCGTAGGGTTGAGCCATAATGCATTGTTGGCCAGCCCAATATTTTTGCAGTGTTAAAATGATTGTTTGAAAATCCACTTTTCTGCCTCCTACAATAAAATTATCCAGTAAAGGCTTGACTATGACGACATCTGCACCTAGATATTTACCAGCACAAACACGCTAGCGGCCTTTACCTATTCTGTTACAAGTGAAATAAAAAAGCCCCTGTAACATGAATATGTTACAGGGACGAAGTTTCTTCGCGGTTCCACCCTGCTTGATTTTAGTAATGCTAAAATCCGCCTCAATAGTATTTACTTAAGCTCCAAAGCGCCCTTCATCTCTAGTATCGGCTTGCACCCTCCCGACTCGCTGCTGGTGAGACTACTCCTCTTCTTCATAGCATAGAAATAGTATATAGAAAATACCTGCTTTTGTCAATAAGTTTTTGTCCCCAGCTGAGCCAAAAACTGCAGGCTTTTGAGCTCCTTATCTGTTTGAAAAAGTATAAATCTAAAGAGCATTTTTTCCAGCTCCATCAAGGCTATACCCTTGATAGTAAAGCTCTCCGGCTGCTCCATATTTAGAAACAGCAGAGAACGCCACAGCTCCCTTGTGCCGCTGCCGCAGTGGTCATAGCCGTTATCTGGATGCTTACCGTGACAGCTGAGACATACATTACCACCCTGCAAAGCATTGAACCAGGCCTCTACCTCCTGCTCTAGAACCCTGCCGCATTGCACGCAGGTCTCTGTTTGCGGGGCAA
>JAEDNJ010000029.1 GCA_016302525.1 Phascolarctobacterium sp.
GTAAGAAGGAAGTCATGGACCGTATTTCTTTTGCTAATCAAGCTAGGCGTGAAGGTGAAGCTGCTGGCGAGGCCCGTGGCAAGGAGCTTGGTCGTGCAGAGGGAGAAGCTGTTGGCGAGGCCCGTGGCAAGGAGCTTGGGCACAAGGAACGCCTGCTGCAAGACATTCGTAACCTGAGGAAAAATCTAGGGCTCTCTTCAAAGAAAGCCATGGAGGCTCTAGGTATATCTTCTGAAGAGCAGGCAGAGCTGCTGCCGCTTTTGTAAGCTGTTATAAAACTTAGCATTGAGTAGTTATTGCCTTTACTGGTAGTTACTATGAGATTGAGAAATAGACAGCTTTATGCGTTTACGACAATTCAAAGAATATGTTTTACTAAAAAGAGCTTGTGCGAACAGGCTCTTTTTTTCTTCTATGAAGAATATGAGGGTCGTTAAGATGATTGTTGAGGAGCTTTAAGATGGCAATTAGAGGGTCTGCAAGCAGAGAAAGCCTTGACTGGATAAATAAAAATGGTATACTATATAAGTTGAAGATTTATCGTTGAAATTTAGCGTGTGTTGTTTATTATATAGAAAAGAGTGTAGAATTTAATGCTAAGCGTTTATGGCTTTCCCTTTTTACTGGCTATGCTGGTAAGCTTCGTTTTAACCCCGCATATTAAAAAATTAGCCTTTACTATTGGCGCTGTTGATAAACCGGATAACCGCAAGGTCCACAAAAAGATTATGCCCCGCCTGGGCGGTCTGGCTATTTATATTGGCTTTATGCTGGCCGTTTCCTTGAGTATCCCCCTGACAAAGGACATCATTGGGGTGGTCCTGGGGGGCACGGTAATTGTCATCATTGGTATTTTGGATGATATGTATAGCCTGCCAGCCAAGGTCAAGCTGCTGGGTCAAATCTTTGCTGCTTCGATTTTGGTGCTCTTTGGGATTCAGATTGAATGGATTAACAATCCCTTAGGCGGCTATTTCTATACGGAGTATTTTTCGATACCCATCACTATTTTCTGGGTCATTAGCTTTACGAATGTCGTGAACCTTATTGATGGCCTGGATGGTCTGGCGGCGGGCGTTTCGGCTATCGCCTCGGTGACGGTCATCCTCGTGGCGGCACAAATGGGCTATTATCAGGTGGGTATTCTTACTGCTGCTCTGGCTGGCGGTATTATTGGCTTTATTCGTTATAACTTTAATCCTGCGACCATCTTTATGGGTGATACAGGAAGTATGTTTATAGGCTATATGCTGGCGGCTATTTCTGTTTTGGGCGCCTTTAAGACGGCTGCGACAGTGGCTCTGATTGTGCCTGCTATTGCTTTGGGCCTGCCCATTATGGATACGGCCTTTGCCATTATGCGGCGCTACAGCAATGGTCGACCTATCTTTGCTCCTGATAAGGGGCATTTGCATCACCGCCTCCTGGCTATGGGCATGAACCAGAGACAGGCTGTGCTGTTGATGTACGGCATTACGGCTCTTTTGGGCATTGGCGCTGTTTTATGGGCCGAGTTTGATGGTCTTTATGCAACGCTCATCATTGCTGTGATTATTACAGCGGTGGCTGTGGGTGCGAAAAAGATTGGTATTTTGAAGGATAGCAATGAGCAAATCGTGCAGCAGGAAAAGCTGGCAGAGGAGCGCAAGGCTAATAAAGAGGGCTAGGAGAAGAGCTATGAAGAAGTTAAAGCTGATGACTGTTTTTGGCACGCGTCCGGAGGCTATCAAGATGTGCCCCCTGGTGCTGGAAATGCGTAAATATCCTGATTATATTGAGCCGATTGTTGCTGTAACAGCGCAGCATCGGGAAATGCTGGATCAGGTTTTGAATCTGTTTGAGATTAAGCCTGATTATGATTTGAATATTATGCAGGCGGGGCAAACCCTTTATGATGTCACCAGTCGTGCTCTTTTAGGGCTGCGGGATGTTATGGAGGAGGCTAAGCCTGATATGGTGCTGGTCCATGGCGACACGACTACGACCTTTGCCGGGGCTCTGGCAGCCTTTTATGCGCAGATTCCCGTGGGTCATGTCGAGGCTGGTCTGCGTACTGGCAACAAGTATTCTCCCTATCCGGAGGAAATGAACCGCAAGCTGACAGGCTCCATTGCTGATGTCAATTTTGCACCCACGCCTACGAGCAAGAGCAATCTTTTAAAGGAAAATGTGCAGCCCACTAGTATTTTAGTAACTGGAAACACGGTTATAGATGCCTTGAAAACCACTGTGAAGGCCGATTATCAATTTACTGATACAGCCTTGAATGAGGTTTTTGCCAGCGGTAAGCGTTTGATTCTTATGACTACGCACCGCCGCGAAAATCTGGGCGAGCCTATGCGCAATGTTTATCTGGCGCTAAAGACAGTGCTGGAGGCCCATCCTGATGTGGAGGCTATCTTTCCTGTGCACAAGAATCCTAAGGTGCGCGAGATTGTCAACGAGGTGCTGGGCAATTTAGAGCAGGTGCATTTAATTGAGCCCATGGATTACGAGCCCTTTGCTAATCTCATGGCGAAGGTTGACATCGTGCTGACTGACAGCGGCGGCATTCAGGAGGAGGCTCCCGCCTTAGGCAAGCCGGTCTTGGTACTGCGTGATACCACCGAGCGCCCTGAGGCCGTAGAGGCTGGCACAGTAAAGCTGGTAGGCACTGCCTACAGTGATGTGCTGCGCGAGGCGACAAGGCTTTTAGACGAGCCGGAATATTATCGCTCGATGGCAGAGGCTGCTAATCCTTATGGTGATGGCAGGGCCTGCGAGCGCATTATTAAGGCAATTTTGGCGGATAAGGGCTATCCGATAGAAAAAATTAGTGAATTTGCTAATATTTTGTAGACAATGCAACAAAAATAATATAAAATGGTATCATTATATATCTAATTTATATTGGGGTAAGTGTGTCCTTTTTTAGGACCTAGTATAAGCATGAACAAAAGAGAACGAAGTGAGCGCCAATTTCAACGAGCTTTGACCCTTTTAGGTTCCGTCTCTTCTCTGTGTATGATGACGGTTATTGATGTGCTGTTAGCCTTTTGGGGCGGAGATTGGCTGGATGAGTATTTTGCTACGGGCGACCACACTATGCGTTTAATTTGTATCCTGGTGGCTATAGGGGCCTCGCTGATGTCCTTTTATAGCGTGGTCAGGGTAGCGCTCATGGAGATAGATGACGAGGAGTAGAGTGTCTTGCAGATAATAAATAAATATGATTTTACTCCGGTAATTCAATCTCGCAGAAGCGAAATTCTTTTGCGTATGTTTTTTATGGGGCTTCCCTGTGCAATTTTAGGACATTTTCTTGTAGCACCTTACTTTGGCTATGCACTTTTACAGGGCATTGTCATTGGCATTATGGATGCAATGATTATGATGCAGGGCATAAAAAAAGCCTTGCCCTACGCTAAGGAGCCCAAGAAGGGTCTCAAAATAATGAAGCGGTATCGCTGGTACCGTCTTATTGCTATTTCTACGATAATATTATTGTTGTTAAGGCAGAATGCCCCGGTGCTGGGCACATTTGTGGGTATTCTACTTACACATATATTATATATATTTCAATTAACATTTATCGCGTACCAACTTGAGAAAAAGGATACGTGGAGAAAGGAGTGAAACTATGGGAAATGAAGCTGCAGCTGCAGAGCATTCTGGCGAATTGATTCACTATTTAGCGCAAACATTCGCACCTGGTGTTACTATTCACATGCAAACCATGTACATGACCTGGATTACTATGGCAATCCTGATCGTGCTGTTTGTAATGGCTGGTAGTAGCGCTAAGCTTGTGCCTAGTGGCCTGCAAAACGTTCTGGAATTCTTCATCGACTTCCTGAACAGCCTAATGGAGAGCAACCTGGGTATCAAGGGCCGTAAGTATATGGCTCCCTTCATTATTACCGTGTTTATGTTCATCTTTATTGCGAACGAAATCGGTATGCTGCCTCAGGTTGGTGTGCATTGGACATCCCCCACCAATGACATTAATACTTGCTTTGCCCTGTCTATTACAGTTGCAATCAGTGTTTATGTTGTAGGCGTAATCCACAACGGTATGGGCCATTTCAAACATTTTGTTAGCCCGTCTCCGGCATTTTTGCCCTTGCACTTATTGGATGAATTGACGAAACCCTTAACTATGGCTCTTCGTCTATTCGGTAACATCCTGGCAGGCGAAATTTTGTTAATTGTATTGTATCAATTAGCACCGTGGGTAGTGCCTGAACTGTGGGTAATGTTCAGCTTATTCGTTGGCTTCCTACAAGCATTTATCTTTACGATGCTGACCCTGACCAGCTTTGCTGGCGTATTTGCTCATCATCACGAATAATGAGCTAAAAAATTATTTATCTAAAAATGTTATGATTTGAAAGGATGAAAGAAATGACTGAAAACGCAATTATTATCGCAGCATCTATGTTTGCTGTAGCATTTGTTTGCTTAGGCGCAGCTTTAGGCGCTGCACTGGGTAACGCAAGCATGACCGGTAAAGCTATCGAATCCATGGCTCGTCAACCTGAAGAAGCTGGTAACCTGTTCACCAGAATGCTGGTTGCAGTAGGCTTAGTAGAGTCCATGCCTATTCTGTGCTACGTTATCGCTGTAGTATTAGTATTCGCTAACCCGTTCGTAAAATAATTTTGCACTGTTGATTAGAAGAAAGGAGCGTGCTTTAATTGGTAAATATTAACGCTACATTAATTGCACAGGCCCTGAACTTTTTGATTCTTCTCTTTATCCTTGCAAAATTTGCTTACAAACCCTTACTGAAGGTTATGGAAGAGCGTAAAGAGAAAATTGCTAACGATTTAAAGGCTGCTGATCAAGCTAAGGCTGATGCTGAGGCTGTTAAGGCTGAATACGCTGCTAAATTGGCTGAGGCTAAGGCTGAGGCTCAAGAAATCATCGATAACGCTCGTAAAACTGCTGCTGCTGCTCATGACAAAATCATGGCTGATACCAAGGCTGAACAAGAGCAAGTTATCGCTGCTGCAAAAGAATCCATTGCTCTGGAGCAAAAGAAAGCTATGGAACAAATTCGTTCTCAAGTTATCGACCTGAGCATGGCTGTTGCTGGCAAGATCGTTGAACAAAAGTTAGGTTCTGAAGAAGATAAAGCTTTAGCTGCTAAAATTACTGATTCTCTGATGAAATAATTTTACGGCTTTCAATAGGCCGGACTGAGCCTTAGCGAAACGCGACGCGAAGGGCAATAAAGCCGGTAATTCGGAGGTGAATTGATACAATATGAAGATTGAAGAAAATGTTGCTTCTTTAAAACAACAATTATCCAACTTCAAAATTGATCTCGGTTCCATCAGAGAACTGTTAGATGTAAATGTAACTACAGCAAAGAAATTATCTGCTGCTGAGTATCAATCCATTGCCGCTATCCTTACCGAGAAGCTGGGTCGTGAAATTTTCTTAAACAAGAAAGTTGATCCTTCCATCATGGGCGGTATTATCGTCCAAGTTGGTGATAAAGTATTTGATGCATCCGCTGCACGTAAATTGAAAGACGTTGCTGCTGACTTAACTGTTGGCATGGATAAACGTGAATACGCATCCGCTGCAGACATGGTTAAAGACATGGCTGCTAAGGTTGAAGCTTCTAATCTGGATGCTAATATGGAAGAAGTCGGCGTTGTAGACAAGATCGGTGACGGTATCGCGACCGTTATCGGTATGAAAAATGCAATGGCTGGCGAAATGGTTGAGCTGCCTCATAACGTTAAGGGCATGGTTCTGAACCTGAACCCTGATAGCGTTGGTATCGTATTGATGGGCGGCGAAACCCTGATTAAAGAAGGCGACACTGTTCGTCGTACCGGCGAGATCATGGACGTTCCCGTAGGCGAAGGTCTGCTGGGTCGTGTAGTAAGCGCTATCGGTGCTCCTATCGATGGCAAGGGCGCTATCAGTGCTGCTGAACGCCGTCCGGTTGAATCTCCTGCGCATGGTATCGCAGATCGTAAATCCGTAGATACCCCGCTGCAAACCGGTATCAAATGTATCGACGCACTCGTTCCTATCGGACGCGGCCAACGTGAGTTAATTATCGGCGACCGTGGTACTGGTAAGACTGCAGTTGCAGTAGATACCATCCTCAACCAAAAGGGCCTGGGCGTAATCTGCATTTATGTAGCTATCGGCCAAAAGGCTTCTAATATCGCTCGTATTGTTCGTACCTTAGAACAACACGGTGCTATGGAATACACCATTATCGTAGCAGCTACCGCAGCTGATTCTGCTCCTCTGCAATATCTGGCTCCGTACGCTGGCGTAACCATGGCTGAGTACTTCATGGACCAAGGCAAGGACGTTCTCTGCGTATACGACGACCTGTCCAAGCACGCTGTTGCATACCGTGCCATGTCCCTGCTGCTCCGTCGTCCTCCCGGACGTGAAGCTTATCCTGGCGACGTATTCTATCTACACTCCCGTCTGCTGGAACGCGCTGCAAAGGTTAACACCAATTTCGGCATGAAGGGCGGCTCCATCACTGCACTGCCCATCATCGAAACCCTGGCTGGTGACGTAGGCGGCTTCATTCCTACCAACGTAATTTCCATTACCGACGGTCAGATCTTCCTGGAGTCCGAGCTGTTCTACTCCGGTATCCGCCCGGCTATCAACTCCGGTCTGTCCGTATCCCGTGTAGGTGGTGCTGCACAAATTAAAGCAATGAAACAAGTTGCTGGTACCTTACGTCTGGATTTGGCTCAATATCGTGAATTAGCTGCATTCGCACAATTCGCTTCCGATTTGGATAAAGCTACCAAAGCTCAGCTGGATCGTGGCCAACGTTTGACCGAGCTCTTAAAGCAAGGCCAATACAGCCCGCTTTCCGTTGAAAAACAAGTTATGGCTATTTACCTGGGTACTAAAGGCTACCTGGATGATGTAGCTGTAAAAGACGTAACTCGTTGCGAAAAAGAATTCTTAGACTTCATGGAATCCAACCATCCTGAAGTTGGCGCAGACATCCTGAGCCAAAAGAAACTGACTGACGACAACGAAGCTGCATTGAAGAAAGCTATTGCCGAGTTCAAAGATACTTTTAATGGAACGAGGTGATAACTGATGGCTACTGCACGCGAGATTCGTAGTCGTATGAAGAGCGTAGGCAACATCGGTAAAATCACTAAGGCTATGAAGATGGTTGCAGCTGCACGCTTACGCCGTGCGCAAGAGAGAGCAGCAGCTTCCCGTCCCTATGCATTGAAGATTAAAGATGTTCTGTCTAATATTGTTAGCGATCCTAGCGTATTGACTGGCTTAGACGTTAAACAACATCCGTTGCTTCAAAAGCGTGAGATTAAGAAAATTGGCTATTTAGTTATCAGCTCTGATAAGGGCTTAGCAGGTGCTTATAGCTCCAATGCCCTGAAGAAGGCTGTTGCTGAGATTGCAGAATGTGACCAGGAAGTTGTGGTTATTACCTGCGGTCGTAAGGCTAAGGACTTTTTCACTCACCGCGGCTATAATGTGCTGAGTTACCATTTTGGTTTCTCCGATAGACCGGCATATACTGATGCCGCAAAGATTGCCCAAGATGCTGCAGAAAAATTTGCTTCTGAACAGTTTGACGAGCTGCGCATCATTTATACTGTTTTCAAATCTGCCTTGAGCCAGACTCCTACTGTAGATTCTATTCTGCCGGTAGAGCCTCCTACCGACAAGGTGGGCAAGGTTAGCGGTTCTTTCATCTTCGAGCCCGGGCAAGACGAGGCTCTGAGTGTATTGGCACCTAAATATTTGGAAACCGTAATTTATTCCTCTCTGGTACAATCTGCTGCCAGTGAGTTGGGTTCTCGTATGACTGCAATGTCTTCTGCTACTGATAATGCTGGCAAGCTGGGCGCTAAGCTGCTGTTGGGCTACAACAAGGCTCGTCAAGCAGGCATTACCCGCGAATTAACCGAAATTTGCGGCGGTGTAGAAGCATTGAAACAAGCACAAGAATAATTTGAAATTTTCATAGGGAGGCAAAAACCTTGAATACAGGTAGAATTATCCAAGTTGTTGGACCTGTTATCGACGTTGAGTTTGCTCCTAATAGCATGCCCGCAATTCTGAACGCTTTACAAATCGATGGTGTAACCAATGATGGTAAGGCTAAGATTCATCTGACTGCAGAAGTAATGCAACATATCGGCGGCTCCGTAGTACGTGCCGTTGCTATGAGCTCTACTGACGGTCTGGTTCGTGGCATGGAAGCTGTAGATACCGGTAAACCTATCGCTGTTCCTGTAGGTCCTGGCGTATTAGGTCGTATCTTCAACGTATTAGGCGAAACAGTAGATAAAGATGACACTCCGGTTGAAGCAGCTGACTATTGGCCTATCCATCGTCAAGCTCCTAGCTTCGATCAACAAGCAACTGCTACTAAAATTTTGGAAACCGGCATCAAAGTCGTTGACCTGATTGCTCCGTACGCTATGGGCGGTAAGATCGGTCTGTTCGGCGGTGCTGGTGTAGGTAAGACCGTATTGATCATGGAATTGATTCACAACGTTGCTACTGCTCACGGCGGTTACTCCGTATTCGCAGGCGTAGGCGAACGTACTCGTGAAGGCAATGACCTCTGGGGCGAAATGAAGGAATCTGGCGTTATCAGCAAAACCGCATTGGTTTATGGCCAGATGAACGAGCCTCCTGGAGCACGTATGCGTGTTGGTCTGACTGGTCTGACCATGGCTGAATACTTCCGTGATGTAGGCGGCCAAGACGTATTGCTGTTCATTGATAACATTTTCCGTTTCGTACAAGCTGGTTCCGAAGTATCCGCGCTGTTGGGCCGTATGCCTTCTGCAGTAGGTTACCAACCTACTCTGGCTAATGACATCGGCGCTCTGCAAGAGCGTATCACCTCCACCAAGACTGGTTCTATCACCTCCGTACAAGCAGTATATGTACCTGCCGACGACTTGACTGACCCTGCTCCTGCTGGCACCTTCGCTCACTTGGATGCAACCACCGTATTGTCCCGTCAAATTGCAGAACTTGGTATTTATCCGGCAGTTGACCCGCTTGACTCCACTAGCCGTATTCTGGATCCTCTGGTAATCGGTGAAGAGCACTATCAAGTAGCTCGTGGCGTACAAGCTATTCTGCAACGTTATAAAGAATTGCAAGATATTATCGCAATTCTGGGTATGGAAGAATTGAGCGAGGAAGACAAGGTTACCGTTGCTCGTGCTCGTAAGATTCAGAAATTCCTCAGCCAAGCATTCTTCGTTGCTGAACAATTCACCGGCACCCCCGGTCAATATGTTCCTCTGAAGGAAACCATCCGTGGCTTCAAAGAAATCCTGGAAGGCAAGCATGACGACCTGCCTGAAGGCGCATTCTACATGGTAGCTACTATCGATGATGCTATTGCTAAGGCTGCAACCATGAAGGCTGAATAATGGCTACTCCGTTTACTTTTGAAATTGTCACGCCGGATAAGATGCTTTTTTCTTCTGAAGAAGTAACTTATGTAGGTTTCCGTGCTCTGTCTGGTAACTTAGGTATTAAGGCTAACCATATGCCGATTATCGCAACTCTGGACGTAGCACCGCTGAAGCTGGAATTTGTAGATGGCTCTACCACCAAATTTGCAGTTGCTGGCGGCTTTTTGGAAATGAAAGACAATCACTGCACCGTTTTAGCTACCATCGCTGAGCAGGATGCTGACATCGACCGTGCTCGTGCTGAGGCTGCTAAGGAGCGTGCGGAAAAACGTCTGAAAGCCAAAGAGGCAGACCTTGATGTTAAACGCGCTAATTTAGCTCTTAAGAGAGCAATTACCCGTTTGCGCATTTGTGATGCTTTAGGTAAAAAGTAATCTCAAGACAATGATAATATCCCCGTCTGAAAAACAGGCGGGGATTTTGTTTTGCAAATTTAGAGATTTTATATTATAATATAGGGGATTAGTTTACTGTATATTTTTTCAAATGAGGTGCGACAAGGCATGAAAAAAACAATCTCTATTATTGCAGCTATAGCTGTCTTTTGCGCTATGGTATTCTATTATTTTTACGATAAAAAGCTTCAGGAGGATAGCTTTGGCCCTAGCCTGGACGGCATGAAGAAGGAGGAGCGCCTAGCTCTGAAAAAGAACATCATCGTTCTGGGTGTGGATGAACGCCCCGAAGAATACGACCCAGGCCGCAGTGATACCCTCTTTGTGGTCATGCTGGATACTAACAATAAGAATGTCAGCCTCCTGTCTGTGCCCCGTGATACCAGGGTACACATTCCTAAATTTGGCTGGGATAAGATTAACCACGCCTATCCCCTGGGTGGCAGAGAGCTCACCCAGCGTACAGTAGAGGAATTTTTAGGCATTAAGATTAACAATTATGTGGCAGTAGATTTTAAAGGCTTTAAGGGCTTAGTAGATGCTATTGGCGGCGTGGATATTGATGTCGAAGAGGATATGTACTACAAGGATTCCTGGGACGGCTTTACTGTAGACATTAAAAAGGGCAGACAGCATTTGGACGGCGAAAAGGCGATTCAATATGTGCGCTATAGAGATTGGGACGGCGATATTGGCCGTGTAAAACGCCAGCAACGCTTCATTATGAGTATGTACGAAAAGATTGCTTCCGAGGAATTGCTCAAGCACATCCCTGGCCTTGCTAAGCAGCTGACCTCTATGATTAGAACAGACCTGAATATTGCCGAGATGATTAGCCTGGGTAAATCCATGCACACCATGGTTAAGGAAAGCGGCGTAAAGATGAACACTGTTCCCGGCGAGGGTAAATACATTGATAGAGTGAGCTATTATGTTCCCGACATCAAGGAGACCCGTAAGCTGATGGCAGAAATGCAGGGCGCCGAAATGACAGAGCGCTACAAGAATGCTACAGCGCAAATGGTTGCTGAGTACGAGCGTGAGCTTTCCACCAAGGATGTAAAAATGACCTTGGAGGAATATGATAAGGATAAAAAGGCCGAGGCTAAGGATAGCAAGGACAAAAACACTAAGATTACTGCTGAACAAAGACTGCAAAAGCTCAAGGAAAGACAGGCTGCTAGAAAGAATAAGGCTGCTAGCGAGGCTGTCAAGCAAGAGACAACTAAGCAGGCTGAGCCTAAGCTGCCAAATAAAAAGAGTGTTGCTAAAACAGAAGCTGTCCTGCAGTCCAAGCCTGTGAGAGACGGCGTTGTCGTAAGGCTGGTGAACTGTAGCGGCAAGCCCGCTAATGCAGCGGTAGCCATTGCGCGCTTGCGCAGTGTAGGATTTAGAGTTGTCAGTGGCGGCAGCGGTAGTCCTATTGCCGAAACACTGGTAATTTCTACCACTAATAATGGCTCTATCGTGAGCAAGCTGTCCGGTGTTCCCTTTGTGCATAAATTGAGCATTAACCGTGATGGCGCTGCCGATTGTGATGGCGTAATCATGCTGGGACAGGATTTCCAATAGCAGAAATTGTCGTTAGTGGGGAGACTTTGAGGCTCTTGTCTCTTTTACTAAAACATTTTCTAAATATATTGTAAAAAAGGTTGCTTTCTGCTCAAGAATATGGTATACTGAATACACTGACATAGCCCCTCATTTGGCCCTTCTCGCAAGGGCTTTTTTTTTGCCCATTTTTAGCATAAATAGTAAAAAGTGGGCCTTTGCAGAAGCAAAGCTCGGAATATAGAGGAAAGCTGTAACAAAGTCATATTCACTATGTATACACTATAAATGTTTGACTTTTGGCAGAAAAGAGACTACAATTTAATTATTAAAGAGCTTAAGTTCAAGAGGAGGATGTATTATGGGTGACTGTTTGGAAAAGTATTTTAAGCTCAAGGAGAACGCTACCACCATTCGCACAGAGGTAATTGCCGGCATTACTACTTTTATGACCATGGCTTATATTTTGGCCGTTAACCCTGGCATTTTAGGAACTACAGGCATGGATGCAGGTGCTGTCTTTGTAGCAACAGCCTTGGGCGCTGCCATTGCAACCTTCCTGATGGCCTTTGGCTCTAACTATCCCTTTGCTTTGGCTCCTGGTATGGGCTTAAACGCTTTCTTTGCCTTTACCGTTGTCGGAGCTATGA
>JAEDNJ010000210.1 GCA_016302525.1 Phascolarctobacterium sp.
GCATAGGAGGCAAAATCGCAATAAAGGCACTTTTGCACGCAAAAGGGAATATGCACATAAATTGCCTGATATTCTTGCCAAGCTTTCATTCTTATATCTCCTGTAAAAAAGGCTCCACCAAAGGGTAGAGCCTCTTTTTAATCCATTTTTAAAATTGCCATGAAGGCCTCTTGCGGCAGCTCGACAGCTCCCACCTGCTTCATACGCTTCTTGCCTTCCTTTTGTTTTTCCAGCAGCTTACGCTTACGGCTAATGTCGCCACCGTAGCACTTCGCCAGCACGTCCTTACGCATGGCCTTGACATTCTCGCGGGCAATAACCTTGTTGCCAATAGCGGCCTGCACGGGAATCTCAAACATTTGGCGTGGAATAATGCTGCGCAGCTTTACTACCAGCTCACGACCACGCACCTGCGCACTGTCCTTGTGCACAATAGCGCTGAGGGCATCCACCGGCTCGCCGTTCAAAAGAATGTCTACCTTAACCAGATTCGAATAGCGGTAGCCACTCAGCTCGTAGTCGAGGGAAGCATAGCCACGGGAGCAGGATTTTAATCTATCAAAATAGTCATAGATAATCTCACTTAAGGGCAAAGCATAGTGAATCATAACACGGGTATCGTCAAGATAAGTCATATTATCGTATTCACCACGCTTCTCCTGGCTCAGCTCCATAACTGCGCCTACATAATCCTTCGGCACGATAATGGTTGCATTAACAAATGGCTCCTCAACATGGTCAATCACAGTCGGGTCTGGAAAAAGCGAGGGATTGTCGATGAGCTCGACATCACCATTAGTACGCACAATTTCATAAATAACGTTAGGCGCTGTAGTGATTAGGGCCAGGTTATATTCGCGCTCCAAACGCTCCTTGATAACGTCCATGTGCAATAGTCCCAGGAAGCCGCAGCGGAAGCCAAAGCCAAGCGCGCTAGAGGTTTCCGGTTCAAAAATCAGGGAAGCATCATTCAGCTGCAGCTTTTCCAAGGCATCACGCAGATTGTCATAGTCAGAGTTTTCTACAGGATAAAGGCCGCAGTAGACCATAGGCGTTGCCTTACGATAGCCGGGCAGAGCCTGCGGAGTAGGATTATTGGCATCTGTAACCGTGTCGCCTACGCGAGCATCACGCACATTTTTAATGGAAGCAGCAAAATAGCCTACCTGCCCCACTTCCAAAATATCGGTTTGCTTAGTAGCGGGCACAAAGCAGCCCACCTCGGTAACATCAAACTCGGCACCTGTGGCCATCATACGGATACGCATACCCTTGCGCAGAGTTCCCTGCATAACGCGCAAATACAGCACTACCCCTCTGTAGGAGTCGAATTTAGAGTCGAAAACCAATGCCTTCAAGGGGGCCTCAGGCTCACCTTCAGGAGCAGGAACACGCTCCACAATAGCCTCTAAAACATCCTCTATGCCTAAGCCAGTCTTAGCGCTGCACAAAATCGCATCAGAGGCATCAATGCCAATAACATCCTCGATTTCTTTCTTAACATGGTCTGGATCAGCACTAGGCAGGTCAATCTTGTTGATAACAGGAATAATCTCCAAGTCATTGTCTAAAGCCAGATAAACATTAGCCAGAGTTTGCGCTTCAATACCCTGGGTAGCATCAATAACCAGTAAGGCACCCTCACAGGCAGCCAGAGCACGCGAAACCTCGTAGTTAAAATCCACATGGCCAGGGGTGTCGATAAAGTTCAACATATACTCCTCGCCATTACGAGCTTTATAAATACTGCGCACAGCCTGAGCCTTAATCGTAATGCCACGCTCTCTCTCTAAATCCATGGAGTCTAAAATTTGCTCCTCCATTTCACGCTTACTAAGAGTGCCGGTGTATTCAATCAGGCGGTCTGCTAAGGTGGACTTACCGTGGTCAATATGGGCAATTATAGAAAAGTTGCGAATATGTTTTTGATCCATTAATAGTCTCCTAATGTATAATTCTTAAGAGAGATGCTTCTAAGCCCCCTCTTAACATTTTTTAAGCTTGCATACGCTTTATTATACAAAAAAAAGCTCTGCTTAACAAGTTCTTTTATAATTTTGTAATTATTTTTCAAAAAATCCTTGCACAACTCTCAGCATTGTGGTAGAATATTCGGGTACAAGAAAAGTTCAGGAGGTGAAATTCGTTGCCGAACATTAAATCTTCTATCCGCAGTGTAAAAACCGACGCAGAACGTCGTGCTGCTAACAGCGCTACCAAGTCTGAAATGCGTAATGCAGCTCGCAAAGTTGTTGCTTTGTCCGAAACTGGCGCTAAAGCTGAAGCACAAGCTACTTTAGTAACTGCTTCCGGTTTACTCGATAAAGCAGCTCGCAAAGGCATTATCCACAAGAATGCTGCAGCTCGTAAAAAATCCAGACTCGCTAAAAAAGTTAACGCTATGGCTTAATTTTTTGCAAGATGAACCTGCCCAGATTCGGGCAGGTTTTTTTGTTTGT
>JAEDNJ010000211.1 GCA_016302525.1 Phascolarctobacterium sp.
CCTGGACTGGGTATGTATAAGGGCATGAATAAAATCATCGAGCACTACTACGAGCAGGGCGTGAACATCCTGCTCACGGCTGGCACAGACTCCATGGCCATTGCGCTGGGCATTATGCTGGTTTCCAGCATATTCCGTGTGCTGCGTATGCGCCAGCTGAACAAAATATAAAAACAAAAAAGCTTGAGCCTTCCGTTAAGATAGGCTCAAGCTTTTAATTTTTTTGGTACGTCGAGCAAGCTGACAACATTTTGATGCGATATTAAACTGCTATAGTAGGTTTTTGTTTTAACAACTACCTACAACAAGCTCGCTGTAGTTTTTTAAGACAAGGAAAAGCTAGGAAGCGCAGCGACGGCGTACATATTGGTACGTCGAGCAAGCTGACGAAGCTTTGACGCAGTATTAAAGAGCTACAGTAGAGCTTCCTTTAACAGTAATATCTAGTGGCACCCCAAACACCTTCTTAAACCAGCTCAAATGCGCGCTAACCAGCTGCAGCTCCACTTTCAGCGACCCCTCTGTCTCCAGCACCAGACAAGCCTTGTTCTTCGTCAGGCTGGGGATGATTTTTTGTACCTGCTGCGTTTCTGTATCGTCCAAGGCCTCTGCTAGGGCTAGGATACAGGCTAGGCGCGTAATGATGCTCCAATCTGCTTCCTTAAGCAGCTCCGTGTAAATTCTATCCTTAAAGTAGTTTTTCGAAGGACCATGGTGCCAGCCAGAAATAGCAGAGGTTAGGAGCTGCTCCTTGTGTGTAAGTCCAAAGAGCTTCGCATTTTGAATCATATAAGCGCTATGGCGAGCATGGCTGTAATAGTTGATATTAATGCCAATATCGTGGAGCAGGGCTGCCGTTTCTAAGAGTCGCTCATATTTTTGCGGTACCTTGTGTAGCTGGGCCCACTCCCTGAACATCGTCAGCGCGAGCTTCGCCACATGGTGAGGATGGTCTATAGTTGTAGAGTTTAGCCCCAGGACATTTTCGCGGCTTTCTCTAAGAATGTCCTCAGAGATAAGCGGCTTATTATTGGTTTTAGAATAATAATCGTAGAAAAGCCCCTCACGCAGACCGCAGCCAGAGGTGATGATTTCCTTGCAGCCCGTAGCATCCAGCAGGCAATTAATAATAGAGCAGCCAGCTAGAATCAGGTCGTTACGGTCCTTGCCTAAGCCAGAGATTTTTTGACGGTCTGCCATGTTGGTGAAGCGCAGCTTATTAAAGAAATTATTGAAAACACGCAGCGAATAGGTATAGTTGTGCAGCTTCGTAGTAGGATATTTTTTCTCTCTTTGAATGATTTTGGCTACAGTACGGGCAGTGCCACCAACGCCAATGAGAGGCAAATCCTTTTGCTTCAGCCAGGGATATTGGGCAAGCTGGGTTGCAAGGAAAAAGCGCAGATTGCTATAAGCATTAGCATCAATGGTATTGCGAGTGTGGAAAATATTCGTAGTGTTAACAGCACCAAAGGGGATAGAAACGCTGTTAATCATTTGTCTGTTCTTAAAGAGGATGAGCTCTGTGGAGCCACCGCCCAAGTCAAAGATAATGCCGTCCTTAACTGCAAGCGTGTTGATTACGCCTAGGTAGCTGATGTAGGCCTCTGTGTGGCCAGAGATAATGTGCAGCTGTAGGCCTGTCTCCTGAGCGATTTTGTCAACCAGAGCCTGTCCGTTCACGGAATTGCGGATAGCAGCTGTAGCAACAGCAATGGTTTTATCAACCTTGTAGAGCTGGCACATATGCGCAAAGCTATGCATAACCTCAAGCGTTGAGCTAAAGGCCTTCTCTGTGAGCTGATTTTCTGTGTCTACCTTTTGCGCTAAACGCAGGGCCTCCTTTTGATTATAAACCATATTGTAGGAGCCCTTTTTATAAATGTTGCTAATCACAAGGCGCGCAGAGTTGGAGCCTATGTCAATAATGGCAATTCGTTGCATAAATCCTCCCTCACAAAATATAGCAAGAAAAACAATAAAGCTAGTATCATTATACTACAAGTTAGCGCTAAAGCTAAAGTAAAATTTTTGTTAATAATTATCAGGCTCTAGACTAATTTTACTTAGGCAATAATTTAGCTAAGGTTGTTTTGTATTTATCTTAACGGTGAGCAGCTAAGCAGCTTGCACAATTATCCAATAGATAACTAAACATCATTTAACGTTATAAGTAGAACTGTGCGAGCAAAAAAATGCAAGCCTATTAAATTTATGTTGCTGATGACAATTAATACTGTTAACTAGCTTAAAAAATCAGTGCTATACTTATTATGTGTATTGCTAAAGCAGAAATTTGCGAGCGCATTAGAAAGAAGGCTATTGAGTATTGTTTTGTTGGTGAGCAAAAAATCTGCTAGAAATTTATTATTTGTGACCAATAGTCAGCAGATGTAAAACTTTTGTAAAAAGCAGGATTTTGCCTTTCGCTAGCGAATACTATATTTATATAGATAAG
>JAEDNJ010000030.1 GCA_016302525.1 Phascolarctobacterium sp.
GGAACCATGGTGAGCTCTGCAACCTCAACCTCAATACCAGCGTCAGCTAAAGCTTTTTCAACATCATCAAAAGCTTCCGGAGTAGTGATTACTTCAAAGCCGCCGTCCTCAGCCTTAACATCCTCAGCACCAGCCTCTAAAGCAGCCATCATAACGGTATCCTCATCAGCTTCTGCTTCGGGAGAAATTGCGAACACACCCTTCAGGTTGAACATATAGCCAACGCAGCCGGTAGCACCCATGTTGCCGCCGTATTTGCTAAAGACATGGCGTACATCTGCAGCAGTACGATTGCGGTTATCAGTGAGGCAGTTAATCATAACTGCAACGCCAGCAGGACCATAGCCTTCGTAGGTAATTTCTTCGTAGTTTGCACCCTCTAAAGCACCAGCGCCCTTTTGAATTGCGCGTTGAATATTGTCCTTAGGAACATTGTTAGCCTTAGCCTTGGTTAAAGCTAATTTCAGCTTCATGTTACCAGTAGGATCAGCGCCGCCCATACGAACAGCAATGGTAATTTCACGGCTGATTTTAGTTGTAATCTTGCCACGCAGAGCATCTGCCTTACCTTTTTTATGTTTAATATTAGCCCATTTACTATGTCCAGACATCTTAAAAATCCTCCATCAATGTTGAATGTAAAAAGTTTAAAATCACCTTAGTATTGTAACACTTTTTACAATGTAAAACAAGTATAAAGTGCGTATTATTTTTCAAAAACCTGCTTGATACTACTATAATGTAAGAAGACTCCCTGCTCTCCCAGCGCGGCTATCTCTTCCCTTGTCGCAAGCTTATAGCCCATGGCCTCTCTTGTCTGTAGCTTGATATCCTTTTCCTCAAAATCCAGCACAAAGCGATAAATATCTACAAAATAATTATCTCCTTCTTCTGGATTAATGCGCTGATAGCTAAACATATAGCCGCCTTCAGCCTGCGCAACATCAAGACCTGTTTCTTCCCTTATTTCCCGAAGCACTGCTTCGTGAGAGTCTTCCCCAGCCTGCACGCCACCACCAGAAACCTCCCAATGCCCGGGCGCCCAGGACTTTGTCAGCACCCTTTGGGTAATCAAGAATTTGCCGTCTGGCCGCATAATAACGCCCAAAACCGTCAAATGAAATTCATCTGGTCCCATGCGCCAATCATTGCGCACCATAGTGCGGCCAGTTTTTTGCTTATTACTATCGTAAATATCCCACAGTTCCATTTCAGCAACCTTTATCATCAAAAATTTAGAGGTCACTACAGTAACCTCTCTAGTTCTTACATTATACAGGAAATTGTTTTTTTCTGCAAGACATAAGCCTATGTTCCTGCATTTCTCAGCATTGAAGAAAACATCTGTCTATAGTTAAGCAGGCAGTATTTGACAAATCAAAAAAATAGTATATACAAACAGGGGTAAATGGTGTATAATTAAGTAATTAAATTGATTAATTAATTATCCGAGAGGTATGTTAAATGCTTGAACAAGAAAATATTTCTACCAGTGCAATAAAGATTCTTGAGGCCGCCACTGACCTTTTTTCTCGCGATAACTTTGATGCTGTTTCTATAAAACAAATTGCTGCTGCCAGCGGCGTAAATAGTGCTTTGATTTCCTACTACTATGGTGGTAAGAAGAATCTTTATCAAGAGGTTCTCTTAACTCATGTCAAAACCTTTATCAGCTTTCAGGATAGAATTCGCGCTCAGAGCATTTCTCCCTTAGCTAAGCTGCGTCTTTATGTAGACACCATCGCTAAAATCCAATCTGAGCATCCCTATCATATACACCTGATTTTCCGCGAGCTGCTCATGCCTAACCCCACCTTTGAGGGCTTCGTTAAAAACTACCTCTATCGTCCCCATCAGTTTATGGCAGAGCTGGTTGAAGAGGCTATAGCTGCTGGTGAAATCAATACTAAAATGCAGCCTACTCATGTTGCCTTTAACCTGGAATCTATTATCCTCTTCTTCTTCCTTATGCGTACCCATGTAATCATGCTGGGTAATTTCGAAGAGGGTCGAGAAATTGAATATCTGTACAAAGATATTGATTCCTTCCTTGAAACCCTAAAAAAATAGCACAAGCAAAAAGGACTGAGCCTAAGCGACAAGCTTTACTCAGTCTCTTTTTATTACTTAAAACAGCTTGATTAATTCTTCCGGCAGGGCCCTGGTAAGCTCCAGCAGATAATCTCCCACAGGATGTTTTAGGCTCAGCTTATAAGCATGCAGAGCATGACGAGCCTGGGGTCCAGGGGTGCCATAAAGATTATCGTTTACGAGAGGACAGCCTATATAGGCCATGTGTACACGAATCTGATGTGTGCGTCCTGTAAAAAGCTTTAGTCGCACAAGGGCTTTGCCATTGCGGCGAGCTAGCACCTCATAAGCCGTTTTAGCGTACTTGCCGCGTTCAAAATCAACGCAGCGTTCAATGATACTTTCCAGATTGCGGGCTATGGGCGCCTCTACTATTCCCTTAGCAGCAGAAAAGTTATCGTAGCACAGGGCTAAGTATTCTTTATGGATATTCTGCTGGGAAAGCCAAAACTGAATAACGGGCTCCTTGGCAAAAATTACAAGACCAGAGGTATTACGGTCCAGCCTGAGGACAGGGTGAATGTCTGCCATAATCCCCTTTTCCTGATAGTAGGTCTTCACAAAATCATAAAGACTTGTGCCAGCCTCTATAGTTGTGGGATGTACCAACATTCCCGCTGGCTTATCTATAATAAGAAGATAGTCATCCTCGTAAGCAATATGCTCTACTCCTAGCCTAAAATTAGAAAAATCCACATGAAAGGCTAGGCTTTTTTGTGCCTCACGTTCCGCCCTCAGCTCTGGAGAAACGCAGCTCATGACTGCTTATCTTTGGGCAGCTCGTCCACTACCTCAATATTGTCTAGCTGTGCACTTAAGGAAGCGCGGATATTACCTAAATACCACTTGTAAAGCTCCTTTTGCTCGGCCTGCTCACTAGAGGTGAGGCCCTCCTTCTTCTTTTTATGAGCTAATGCGTTGATACGATTGATTTTCGCCATGAATTCTGGACTGGGCATAATTTATTTCTACTCCTTTACAGAAAAATTTACTGTCCTAAATTATAACAACATCCTCTGCTAAAGTCAATTTTTCTTCAACAAAGCAGAAAATATGCTTTACTAAAAGTTCTATAAAAGGTATAATTAGAGTATACCAATTTAAATTATTCAAGGAGGATTTTACTATGCCTTTAGTTACAAGTACTGAAATGTTTAAAAAAGCTTATGAGGGTCATTATGCCATTGGTGCCTTCAATGTTAACAACATGGAAATTATCCAAGGCATCGTTGGTGCGGCAAAGCAAGAGCAATCTCCTGTAATTCTGCAGGTTTCCGCAGGCGCTCGTAAATATGCTAACCACATTTACCTGGTAAAGCTGGTTGAGGCTGCTCTCTTAGATACTGACCTGCCTATCTGCCTGCACTTAGACCACGGCGAAGATTTTGAAATCTGCAAGCAATGCGTAGATGGCGGCTTTACCTCTGTTATGATTGACGGCTCTAAATATCCCTTTGAACAAAATATTGAAATGACCCGCCGCGTTGTTGAATATGCTCATGAGCACGGTGTTGTTGTTGAAGCTGAGCTGGGTAAGCTGGCTGGCGTTGAGGATGCTGTTAAGGTTGCTGCTAAGGATGCTACCTACACCGACCCTGACCAAGCAGTTGAATTCGTAGAGCGCACTGGCTGCGACTCTCTGGCAATTGCTATCGGCACCTCTCACGGCGCATACAAATTCAAGGGTGAGCCTTCCTTAGACTTTGCTCGTCTGGAAAAAATCACCAATATGCTGCCGGGCTTCCCTCTGGTTCTCCATGGTGCTTCCACCGTTATCCCCTCCTTCGTGCAAAAATGCAATCAATACGGCGGTGCTTTAGACGGTGCTCAAGGCGTGCCTGAGGATATGTTGCTGAAGGCTGGTACCTTTGGTGTTTGCAAGATTAATGTAGATACCGACCTGCGTTTGGCTATGACCGCTTGCATCCGCGAACATTTTGCAACCCATCCTGCTGACTTCGATCCGCGTCAATACTTGAAGCCTGCTCGTCAAGCTATCCAAGATATGGTTGCTCATAAGATTAGAAATGTTATGAACTCCTCTAATAGACTGTAATCAGACTGTAATTTGCTTTTCATAAAGGAGCTGTCCTTCGGGATGGCTCCTTTTGCTTTTGCGCCCCTCTCTTAAGCATTTTGCTCTTGTCTTAGCTGCTTTAATGTACTATAATTAAGCTAGGCTATTGATTTAAGAGATAGTTATTTTTTATAATTTTCAATTAATCGTTTGATTAATATTTTTTAGAACTAACCTTGCAAAATCTATTCTGCGAAGGAGGAGCAAAAAATGTCAGGCTTTCCTCAAGCTATAGAAGCTCATAAAAAAAAGATTGTCTACGGACTTGCTGTCCTCGTAGCCCTAGGAGCTGGCTATCAGCTCTATAGAGTTATGAACAGCAAGCCTACAGCAGCAAAAATTGTTCCCATTGTACGCACGGTTACTGTTGGTGCTCTCGACTCTAGCAGTCTTAGCACCTACCCTGGTGCTGTGCATGGTCGTTATGAAAGCAGCCTCGCCTTTCAGGTGGGTGGCAAAATCAATGCCCGCCTTGCCAACCTTGGAGATAAGGTCGCTGCTGGCCAGGTACTAATGACACTTGACCCCAAGGATGTGGCTCAAGCAGCAGAAGCAAATAATGCTGCCCTAGAAGCAGCTATCAGCAGTCAAAGGCTAGCACAAAAGAATGC
Organism: Phascolarctobacterium sp.; assembly: GCA_016302525.1. Classification (GTDB taxonomy): domain Bacteria; phylum Bacillota; class Negativicutes; order Acidaminococcales; family Acidaminococcaceae; genus Phascolarctobacterium_A. Next base: position 4,780 of record JAEDNJ010000030.1, read on the forward strand.
TGAGCGTTACCGTGCTCTCTATGCACAGGGAGCCACCAGCAAGGCAATTCTCGATATGTTTAACACGCAGCTTGATTCAGCTAACTCCACCCTGCGCCAAGCTCAGGCTCAGGCTCAGGTCAGCAATAACCAATTGGGCTATACCCAGCTCAAAAGTGACACAGCTGGTGTAGTTGCAGCTCTTTCAGGAGAGGTGGGCATGGTCGTTGGTGCTGGTACGCCTGTCGCCACTGTTGTGCGTGACGGCGAGCGGGAAATACGGATCAATGTTCCTGAAAACGCTTTGGCTCAGCTTAAGCTAGGTCAAAAAGCTACTATCAGCTTTTGGGCTTTAAATGAGCTCAGCTGCTCTGGTTATATCAGGGAAATCGCCTCGATGGCCGATCCGTTGACAAAAACCTATCGTGTTAATGTGGCTCTTGACACAATGCCTGCTGAGCTTAAGCTGGGCATGACGGCTAAGGTCACCTTTGAAAAGAATCCTAATAAAGGCTCTGCCTTTGTGCTTCCTGCTACCGCTCTTTACAACACTGGCTCCAAGCCTCAGGTTTGGCTGGTTAAGGATGGTCACGTCGAGCTAGCCGATGTCACTGTAGCTGGCTACGCTGGCAATGATGTGCTCATCTCTAAAGGCTTGCAGGCTGGTGACAAGGTTGTCACAGCTGGCCTTTCTAAGCTGGTTGCCAAGAGCGAGGTACGCATTTTAGAGGAAGCACAACAAAATAAGCAGCAAGGAAGTGAACAATAATGAAGCAGGCAAATTGGGCTGAATGGTCCATCAAACACCGCCAGCTCGTGTATTTCTTTGCTGTGCTCACCTTCCTCAGCGGCTTCTTTGCCTGGTTTTCTATGGGGCGCAGTGAGGACCCCACCTTTACGGTGCGTACCATGCTGGTTTCTACAGTCTGGCCCGGAGCTACAGCCAAGGAAGTAGAAATGCATATTACGGAGAAGCTGGAAAAGCAAATCCAAAATATCCCGCAGATTGACAAAATTGTTAGCCAATCTCGCCCAGGAACCTCTGTCATTGAGGTCTCCTTTAAGGATAACCTTAAAAAGGATTTGGTGCGCCAGCGACTTATAGAAACCCGTAATATGGTAGAGGATATTAAGCGCAAGCTTCCCCCCGGTGTTTATGGTCCCTACTACAACGATCGCTTTGATGATGTTTACGGTAATATCTATGCTCTCTCCGGTGAGGGCTATAGCTATGAGGATATGCGTAAATACGGCGAACAAATCAAGCTGGAATTTTCTTACATCAAGGATGTTAAAAGAGTTGAGCTCATCGGCGTACAGCCAGAGCGCATTTACATCCAAATGGAAACCGATAAACTGGCCCAGCTAGGACTTGACGTGTCTAGTCTGGCAGCTATGATTAACGCGCAGCTTTCTGTAAACGCCTCCGGTATGGTGGATACGGATAAAACTAATACCTATTTGCGCCTCACTGGCAATGCAGATAGCGTGCAGGAAATTGCTGCCCTGCCTATTAATGCTAACGGTAAGGTTTTCCGCCTAGGTGATATAGCTACAATTAAAAGAGGCTATGCTGATCCAGCCGAATCAAAGTTTTACTATAACGGTCAGCCTGCTATCGGCATTGCCCTTTCCATGGAGGATGGCGGCAACAACCTGGATTTGGGCGAAAATGTAGCCAAGGCTATTGCCAAAATTCAAAAGGATCTGCCCCTCGGCCTAGAGCTGAATCAGGTTGCTAACCAGCCAGAGGTTGTTAAAAGCTCTATTGCTGAGTTCTCCGAAAGCCTTTGGGAGGCTATTGTTATCGTTCTGGTTGTCAGCCTCTTTACCTTGGGCCGTCGCAGCGGTTATGTAATCTCATGCTGTATTCCTTTGATTTTGCTGGGCTCCTTTGCGGCCATGTATGCTATGAACATTGACCTGCAAAAAATCTCTCTGGGTACACTTGTGCTGGCCCTAGGTATGCTGGTTGATGATGCTATTGTCGTAGTTGAGCTCATGGAGCTGAAAATGTCAGAGGGCATGGAGCGCATTGAAGCTGCCTCCTACGCCTTCAAAACCTGTGCCTGGCCCCTGCTGACTGGCACGGTAATTACCTGCCTAGGCTTTATGCCCATAGCCTTTTCTGAATCTGCTTCTTCAGAATTCTGCTACAGCCTTTTCCCTGTAATGAGCGTTACTTTGCTGTTGAGCTGGGTTGTTTCGGCAACTCTAGCCCCTGTTTTGGGTTACGAATGGATTCGTCCTACCGTAATCAAAAAAGAAAGCTTTGATAGCAGCTTTTATAAAATGCTCCGCAGCCTTTTACATTGGTCGCTCACGCACCGTCTAGCTGTAATTACCATTACACTCATCACTCTGGGCACCTCCCTCTTTTTGGCAAGATTTGTCAAACAGGAATTCTTCCCCTCCTCGGTTCGCCCTGAGCTTTTGGTAGAAATCAACCTGCCTGAGGGCAGCAGCCGTCTTGCTACAGATGCAGCTGCACAAAAGCTTACAGCAGCCATACTCAAGGACAAGGACTTAGACCATGTCTCTACCTATGTGGCAGAGGGTGCTCCCCGCTTTGTTCTGGTAATCTCCCCCGTCACCCCTAGAGATAACTACGCTCAGCTGGTTATTGTAGCCAAGGATTTAGAGGGTCGCCAACGCCTTGACCAAAAAATACGCGAGCTAGCTCCCACCTTAATTCCCGAAGCTATCACGCATAACAAAACCATCCCTCTAGGCCCGCCTACAGATTATCCTGTTATGCTGCGTGTACGCGGCAGTGACATTGCTAAAATTAAAGAAATAGCTCTTAAGGTTCGTCAGGTTATGGCGGCTAATCCTAATATCAATGTTACCCATGTAGACTGGCTAACTGAAAGCAATGTGCTCAAGCTGACCATTGATAATGATAAGCTGCTGCAGCTGGGGCTCACTCGCCAAACAGTGGCTAACGCCCTGCAGGCTCAGGTCAGCGGTTATACTGTAGCCCAATATTTAGAGGGCGATCAGGAAATCAGCGTAGTTTTCCGCTTAAATCCCAAGGAAAGAGCGGACTTATCGCAAATTGGCACTGTCTCCATTCCTACAGCCAAGGGTGCTATTCCCTTGTCTCAGGTGGCTAAGCTAGACTACGGCACAGAGGATAACATTATTTGGCGGCGTAATTTATTGCCCACGATTACAGTCAGCGGCGGCATTATCGAAGGCACCACTGGCAACGATGTCACTAAGCAGGTTTATCAGGAGCTGGCAGAGCTGCGCAAGCAGCTGCCCTTAGGAGTTAGCATAGATATAGGCGGTCCCTTAGAGGAAAGCCAAAAGACTCTGAAAAAGCTTTTGGCTCCTATTCCTATTATGCTGCTCTTGATAGTGATTCTACTCATGCTGCAGATGCAGGACATCCGCAAGCTGCTTGTCGTAATGATTACTGCCCCCATGGGCATAATCGGTGTCATCCTAGGGCTTTTGTTCTTCAACTCTACCCTAGGCTTCATGTCGGAGCTGGGTGTCCTAGCCCTTACCGGCACTATTATCCGCAACAGCATGGTGCTCGTGGACCAAATCCAACAGCATTTGGATGCTGGTATGGCACCCTTGCAAGCAGTCACAGAATCGGCCATTGTCCGCTTCCGTCCTATTATGCTGGCTGCCTTTACAACTGTCTTAGGCTTGGTGCCCCTGTTCTTTAGCAGCTTCTGGAATCCGATGGCTGTTGCTATCTCCTGTGGCTTAACAGGCGCTACTCTCTTAACACTTGTTGTGCTTCCAGTGCTCTATGCTATTGTGTTCAAAATCAAATAGGCTTATGAGCAAAAAAAGCTGTACCCACCCTAAAAAGTGAGTACAGCTTTTAATATTGTTATTGCTAAGCCATCTCGTCCACCAGTAGACCAGTATTTTTGTCCGCCAGTTGCTCAAATCTTTGTCCAGGCTAAGGCCTGAAAAGGCAGGCGGCTGTGCCGCCTGTCAAATCAAACTCCAGATAACATTTCGTTCTCTGCTACATAGCGCACAATGTGCTCATCAATCAGCCGTTTTTGCTGCTGTGCAGCATACATAAGGCTTTTTTCGCAGAACCTGTTAATCAGCCTAGGGATACCCGTGGTCTCTTTGTAGATATCATCAATGGCCCTTTCAGTGAAGATTTCCTGTTGAGGACATTCCGAATAAGCCAGATGGCTCTTAATATACTGCTCCGTTTCATATCGCTCCAGATGCGGCAGAACACAGTTAATATCTATTCTCTGCCTAACAGCAGCGTATCTTTGGAGCTTTAACTTGTCCCATAGCTCGGATTGTCCTACCAATACTAGAGCCATAGGACTCATTGAATCAAAATTGTAGTTCAGAAGGAAACGGAATTCTTCAATGGTTTCCCTTTCAAGAAGGTGTGCCTCATCTAGCACACAGACTACCTTTTTCCTTCTAACTCCACGTATAATTTCAATTTCTTTCTGTAGTTGCCGCTTAGCATCTCCTCTGTAGTATCTGGATTCAACGCCCAACTGGTCGAGCATTCCTTTGTAAAACCACCGAGGAGTCAGCTTGGAATCGGACAAATACAGTAGAATATAACTTTCGCTAGGCAGTGCAGCAGAAAACTTTCTAATGAGAGTGGATTTTCCACACCCTGAATCAGCTGTTACAACAACAAACAGCTGCCGGTCTGCTGCATAACACAATCTTCCTAAAGCATCTGCCATAGAAGATGACTCATATAGTCTGTTGGCAGGTACATCCCTAGTGAATGGCAAATTTTTCATGCCAAAGTATTCCTCATACATCTGCTACACCTCTTTCTTGAAAATCTGAAATGAAATTGCGTTAGCCCTGCGGTTGTTGCTTTCCTGTCGTTTCTTTTCCAAACCTTTCAGGAAACGAGACTCTTTAGGCTTAACCGGAAGCATACACTGCGGAATAGCAGGCTTAGGGTCACAATATTCACCAATTTTCAATGGTTTAGCTGTAAAAGGTTCAATGCCCGGATAGGATACTGTAATAATTTCCTTAGCTGCCGGGTCATAACTAATCTCTACTTTGGCACCAATGAGAGATGTAGATACTTCATACTTCTTGCCGTCAAAGCTAATGCAGGCTCCCTTGTCCACAATTCTATTCTCGTGGTGGAGAAACGCTGCGGCAACAGTATTTACATCAATAAAGCGCAGCTGCCGAGTATCTCTGTTGAATTCCTGTAAAGGCGTAATGCCATTGGCAGGAACTTTGAGACCTCTGCTGGAGTAATATTCTTTAATGCCCTCATGGGGCTTGTTGAGATAATACTGCTCAACCCACAGATTCCAGTAATAGTTGGCCTCTTCAAGGGTTCTCACATTCTGAGCCTTGCATTCATTAACATAGGAGTTAATGAACCTGTTAAACACCTCTACCTTGCCTTTGGATTGGCATGCTCTGGGCTTGGCTCTTAAATGTCTAATGCCAAGCATGCTCAAGGTATTAATCAGCTGTCTACTAATGAACTGCTTGCCGTTGTCAACATAGGTAGTGTCGAATGCGCCATATTTCAGGATGGCTTTACGGTAAGCATCTTCTACAATCCATGCTTCCTGGTCACCATAGATGCCCGAGCCAAGAATCATCTTGGAATGGTCATCAATAATAACCACCGCATAGGTTTGCACCATCTTCCCGTTAGGACCAATAGGCAGCTTCATGGTGTACTTAATGTCAGCCTGTGCAAGCATCATACGGTGAGGTTTGCAGAATCTTTTGGATGAGGCTTCACTTGCTTCAGCAAACTTCTTGAGCTGCTTTTTACCAAAACCTGCATCATAGAGGTATCTTTGCAGGGTAGAACGCTTTAATACTCCCGGAGGAGCAATCCCTTCCATTTCCATAATCATAATAATCTGGCTAATGGACCTTGTGGGGACCTCGCGTTTTAGCTGTATAGCTTCATCCCTGTATTTGGCATAATCTGCTTGTAGAGGCTTAACATGGGTATAGGTTTTGGATTTTGGCTTCAAGCCTTCAAAGCCTTTGGCTTTATAAATTTGTAGCCACCGCCTAATGGTGCGCTCCGAGCAGTCGTTGTTCAGGGCTATCTGTAGCTTGAGCTTCACTGCTTTGGCTTGATCCAGTGTCGGATCAAGCAGAGGAGCAATAATTTGGTATTTCTTTAAAGCTGTGTTATCTGCACTGCTTGTGGATGTTATCATCTGGCATCCCTCCTTTGAGTATAATTTAACCCAAAAGATGCCGGCCAGCAAAACAAAGCAGGTGCATACTTATTTATCAGGATGGAAGCATTACTCCACCCTGGTTGTAGATAACACGAATAATAGACTCAAGCCACTTTTGGCTGCTTTGCTTAATATAGGAAATCCAAGATTCATGGTAAAATAATATTTCTTTTTTGAAGTCAGAAAGCTTGTATTGGGCAGACCGGAGATAGCCTTCAATATTATCCCTGTTGCCAGTAAACCACTGTTGCCAACGCTCCATTGTTTTAGCACAGGGATAATCTTCGGAGTCCAGGTCTTCCGTTGTCACAACACCATCCAAAACTCCGGCAATAACTTCAGTTCCATAGTGTTTGTATGGAACTAAGATGTCCGTTAGACAGGTGTGGAAACGGCCGCAGTGCTCACAGCGGTACCTGTTGACAACAATATGAGCACATTCACCGCCTTCCTGCTTATATATGCGTTTACGGTTATCTCTATACTTGAGTTCACCACCGCAAATTGGGCAGGGAGGGATGGTCGGCCTGCCCTTAATGAAAAATATTTGATTCTTGGTTGTATTCTAGCTCATACTCTGATATAATGACCATGGTTTTATAACCACCATGGACTCCAGAGTATTGTCGTGTCAGGATAAGGGACTCTGGAGTCCTTTCCTTTTCTCAGCATATGGACATTATACTGAGCATTTTGCGGACAGTCAACCAGAGCAAAAATCGGTCATTTTTTGAGGTCTATAACATTATGAGCAAAAAAAGCTGTACCCACCCTAAAAAGTGAGTACAGCTTTTAATATGCTAATCTTGTGACAGGACCAGTAATTATCTTGCCAGTTTTCTAGTATGCTAGTGCAGAAAAATTCTTTGACAAACTCAAGCTTATGTTCTATAATGGAGCTAGAGAGGTGCTGCCGATAGTGGTTAGCCCTTATATTTGAAGATCAAACACGACCGCAAAGTTTAGGGGACTAGCGGTCGTGTTTATTTTTATAA
>JAEDNJ010000031.1 GCA_016302525.1 Phascolarctobacterium sp.
TCGCGACCCCCTCCTTGGCAAGGAGGTGCTCTACCACTGAGCTATTTCCGCAAATGGCGACCTGGATGGGACTCGAACCCACGACCTCCGCCGTGACAGGGCGGCATTCTAACCAACTGAACCACCAGGCCGTTCGTCATTTGTGTCTGACAGATATAGATGATAACATAAATTTAAAAATAAAGCAAGCACTTTTTGTGATTTTTACGAAAAACTCATCCCACAATTCACTTTTAACCTTTCTTTTGTGTGAAAGATGAAGATTTCTATGATATCCTCATGCCCTGCTCAATGACAACACCGGTCTTACCAAGGAGCACTTATATTATGACTAAGAGGCTACAATACGTTCAGCTGCCTGCTTGAGATAGCTAAGGTTGCATCATTAATCAGCTAAAGCTAACATTATAAATATCTAGCTGTTCTAAATTACATTGTCATAAAGTCTAATTTGTATTATAATAATAGCTAACATTAAAATTACAAAGAAAGAGGCTGAAGCTTATGTGCAACCCCCCAGATTGGTCACTTGGTGACAAGTATCTGCGTGAAAACGCTCCCGAGCTCGCTGCAATCGTAGCGAAATATTCTCCTTGTACCCTTAAACCTAAACCAGAGTCTGAGTATTTTACTATCTTGCTCTCTGGTATCGTAGCTCAGCAGCTACCCCCAGAGGTTAGTCAAGCCCTGGTTAAAAAGCTGACAGAGCTGACAGGCTCCCCCATTTCTCCCAAGGCTCTCCTAGCCTTAAGTGATGAAGCCCTAATGCAAACAGGCATATCCGCGCAAAAGCTGGCTTACCTAAAGGGCTTTGCTCAAGCCGTAGAAAACGGCAGCATTGCCATGAACAGCTTTAGTGAGATGAGCGACAGCCAAATTACTAAGCAGCTACTACAGGTTAAAGGTCTAGGCCAGTGGACGATTGAAATGTTTCTCCTTTTGGCTCTCTGCCGTACTGATGTTAGCCCCTCGGCGGACTTTATTTTTAAGAAACAGCTGCAAAAGCTATTTAAGCTTCCTGATGTGCCTAAGCGTGGCCAAATCAACAAGCTCACGGAGCACTGGCGCCCCTGGCGTTCCTTAGCCGTCTGGTATCTATGGCTAAAGGCGGGCGAGGACGATAAAAGCTAATCCTAAATAACTAAAAAAACATCAAAGCCTGACTATAGCAGCAAAGCTACAGTCAGGCTCTTTTACTTAGAAAACCTTCTACTATATTAAGCTAACACAGTCCCCTGCTCAAGCCTTAGGGCCCAAGGGCTTATCAGCATCCAGCATTTGTTCAAAAACAGACTGACATTGTGGGGGCGAATAATAATAGCCTTGAATAGCATCACAGCCCACAGCCTTCAGGAAATCAATCTGCTCTTGCTTTTCAACGCCCTCGGCAACAACCTTCAGGCCAATAGCATGAGAAGCGCCTAGCATATACTTCATAACAATCTCGCCCTTTTCGGTACCAATCTGATCAATCAAGGACTTATCAAATTTTACTACCTTAAAGACAGAGCTTGTCAGCATGGAAATAGAAGAATAGCCAGAGCCGAAGTCGTCCATATGGATTTCAAAGCCTGCCTCATTAGCCTTAGTAATGAAGCGTTGTACGACCTTACTTTCAGTAGTAGCAGACTCGGTAATTTCCAAAGGAATCATCTTCAAGGGAAGCGCATATTCCTCTACAATTTCACAATAACGTTTTACAATATCATGTCTATAGATACTGTTACGAGAAAGATTAACAGAAATAGGCACAACCTGCTTACCAGCTTCCAGGCGTTGCTTTTGGAAACAACAAACCTGAGTAAAGATGTATTCATCCAAATCAGCAATTTGACCATTGCATTCAAATAAAGGTATAAACATACCTGGAGAAACCATTTTACCCATTTCCGGAATCCAACGCACCAGGGCCTCTGCAGCAATAATTTTTCCCGTTTGCAAATCAACCTTGGGCTGATACCAAGGATAAAACTCTCCATTCTCTAGCGCAGGTCCAAAATCTGCCTCCATTCTCTGGTCAGAGAGGCGCTTTTCACGCATAGACTCATCATAGAAGGCTAAATACTCGTTGTAGCTATTCTTGATACTGTCAATAGCCATATCCAGACGGTCACACAGAATAGAAACGCTTAAGCTGGGGTCAACATCACAATAAACACCGTACTTAATGTTTAAGGTACGAATCATGATATTGTCATTAATTTCCTTGCAAATGCTTTTCACATTAGCTTCGATATTCTTATCTAGCTTATCACACAGGAAATAGAACTTATCTCCTTTTCTAGCAGCTGCATAGAAGGAAATATACTTACGATAAGCCTTAGCCGCCTCTACTAAAACATGGTCGCCAATTTCTTCACCAAAGGTGTCATTAACCAGCTTAAAATCCTGAATGTCTGCCAGCATTAGGGCAAAACGCTTCTCGGAATTCATGCTTAAAATTTGTTGCACCTTGTAGTTGAAGGCCTCCATAGTATACATATTGGTCAGGCTATCATTTTCTACTGCGGACAGGTTAGCAATTGTTTCTTTCAGGCTAATGGCATGGTCTACCCTCACCCTAACAATTTCTGCATTATAGGGCTTAGTAACAAAGTCATATACGCCCATTTGCAAAAAGCTAATTTCATCCTGCGGGTCCTCACTAGCCGTGGTGACAATAATAGGCACCTGCGACAAGAGATAATTCTCTTTAATCTTTTCTAGAAACTCATAACCATTGCAAACCGGCATATAAACATCCAGGATAATCAAAGAAATATCCTTGTAGTGCTTTTTCAGCAACTCAAGCCCCACTAAGCCATTTTCGGCAGTCAAGATACCGTATTTATCTTCAAGGATAGTGGTTAATATTTCCTGATTTATGAAATTGTCTTCGACTATGAGGATTTTTCTTTTTGTGTTAATAGCATTCCTGGTAATCTCTGTTGCTAATGGAGCTTCTATTGAAAATTCCATAATATCTTCCTCTTTTATTTACTCTCCTTGCATTCAAGGAAATTTACATACAAAACTCTTGTTATAATATTACCACATATTATTCCATAAGTCTAGAGAAATTGTTCTTTTTTAATTAATAATAAATACATATTAGATGTCTATCTTAATTTTAGATTAATTTAAGTCGGTCACTTGCAAACAAGCTCTACAAAAACAAAAAGCCTGTAGATTTCTCTACAGGCACAATTTTTGGCTCCCGCGGTAAGACTCGAACTTACGACATACGGATTAACAGTCCGCCGTTCTACCGACTGAACTACGCGGGAATTACTAGGAACAATGTATATTATACTCGTTTAGGTACTCTTTGTCAACAGTTTTTCGCTAATTTTTCTTGTTTTATTTAGCTTAGCTTATTAGCACAACACCAAAGCTATTTCTGCTTCCAAATTAATGATCTAAGTTTTAAACCAGTGATAATAAGCAACCAATAACTACATATAATAATAGTAAAGCTTTATTAATCGTCAACAGGTCTTAGTTATAGGTAATTTCTCCCGGCTTTCTAGTCAGCTTATAAATTAAAGCATTACAGATAGCTGCTGCTACATTAGAGCCACCCTTACGGCCACGAGCTACAATATAAGGCACTCCTGTTTGCATGATAATCTCTTTAGACTCAACAACATTAACAAAGCCTACAGGCACTCCGATAACCAGCTCAGGTTTAATCTTGCCTTCCTTAACCAGCTCATCCAAACGCACCAAAGCAGTAGGAGCATTGCCAACGGCAATAATAACGGGGCCCTCTAAGGTACAAGCCTTCTCCATGCAAGCAGCAGCACGGGTAGAGCCAGCTTCCTTAGCACGAGCTGCTACATCAGGATCTGCCATGAAGCAAACTGCCTTGGCTCCTAATTTGCCTAAGCCCATCTTGTTAATGCCAGTGCAGGCCATGTTGGTATCGGTTACAATGGTAGCCCCCTTTTGCAGGGCTGCCAGAGCTTTTTCCACTACGCCCTCAGAGAACAAAAGGTTACGAGCATAATCAAAGTCTGCAGAGGTGTGAATAACACGCTTGACAATGTCCAGCTTATCTGCATCAATCTTAATTTGTCCTAATTCCTCAGCAATAATTTCCATGCTGCGTTTTTCAATATCTGTAGGTAATACATTTTGTAGTTTCATTGCTTTTCCCACCTTTCTCGCTTCTAAGCAAGCTATATACTAACGCTCAATTCCAGTGCGTGCAGGGATTCCCTTTTCAAAGGGATGCTTGCGCTTGCAGATTTCAGAAACATAATCTGCCATTTCAACCAGTTCGGGAGCAGGATTGCGCCCAGAAAGAACCACTTCCAAGTTTTTGGGCTTGTGCTTTAAAAAGTCCAGCAGCTCCTCCTTGTCAAAAACTCCTGCATTAATGGAGCCTAGCACCTCGTCTAAGATTAACAGCTCCACCTCGCCAGCCAAGCACTTTTCCTTTACCTTTTGAAAGAGGGCCATATGGTCCTTCAACACCTGAGACTTTTCCTCTGCCGTCATCTGAAAGGTAAACTTTTTCGTTTCCTTGCCTCGCCAAATTTCTATATTAGGGATGAGAGCCAAGGACTTTAATTCACCAGTAGGCCTGCCCTTTAGAAATTGAACTAGGAGCACATGGTTATCATGGCCGGCACAGCGTACTGCTAAGCCAATGCAGGCAGTGGTTTTTCCCTTGCCGTCTCCGGTATAGATATGGATTAGGCCACCATCCTGAATCATACCCCTGCCTCCAAGATTTCATAAATCTTTTTCATATCCAGGTTCTTGCGTACACTGTCTGCAAGAATATCATATTGCTGCTTCTTGTATTCAGCAAAATTAATCGTCTTGATGTCCTCTAGCTTCATACCCTTTTTCGCCAGCAGAGCTTCAACAATCTTTACAGCCACACCCTCGGCATCAAAAACGCCGTGCACATAGCTGCCATAGACATTATAGCTACCCTTGACATTTTGCGAGCCCTCCAGCATGGTCTCGCCTTCCTCATGGATAGGCTTAATGCAGGTTAAAGCATGCTCAGCGGGGAACTCGGTCACACCGGAATGGATTTCGTAGCCTACCAGCTTGGTGCCGCTTAAGGCAGAGAAAATGCCCTCTACTTCACCAAATTGGCCCTCCATTTGGATGGTACGCTTCTTTTCAATAAAGGAGGTCTCTACAGGCAGCAGGCCTAAGCCAGGCGTATCGCCACCCTCTTCAACACCGTAGGGGTCAGAAATATTCGTACCCAGCATTTGGTAGCCGCCACATACTCCCCAGACAACAGTTCCCTGAGATGCCTTTTTGAGAATTTCTGCCTCTAAGCCATTTTGGCGCATCCATTTTAAGTCGCCAATAGTATTCTTGGTACCTGGCAGGATAATCATATCGGGATTGCCTAATTCCTTCAGGCTGGCAACATAGCGCAAGGATACACCCTCAACAAGTTCAAAAACATTGAAGTCAGTGTAGTTGGACATACGCGGAGTGCGGATAACGGCAATATCCACTAGCTTAACCTCTGTATGGCTGGTTAAACGCTCATAAAGGCTATCCTCATCCTCAATATCCACGTGTAACATGGGCAGGACACCCACTACAGGAATACCAGTTTTTTCTTCAATCATTTCTAAGCCGGGACGAAGGATTTCTACATCACCACGGAATTTGTTGATAATGAGGCCCTTTATCATGGCTCTTTCCTCTGGCTCCATGAGCATGACAGTGCCATAAAGTGAAGCAAAAACACCACCACGGTCAATATCGCCTACCAAAAGCACAGGAGCCTTAGCCATCTTGGCCATGCCCATGTTGACAATATCCTGCTGCTTAAGGTTAATTTCTGCCGGACTGCCAGCACCCTCTAAGCAGATAATATCAAAGTTTTCATCCAGCTGATTATAAGCCTTCATTATGTCGGGGATGAGATTAGTTTTAAACTTAAAATATTCTACTGCTGTCATGGTGCCAATGGCTTCACCATTAACAATAACCTGAGAGCCACAGTCGCTAGTAGGCTTTAAGAGAATGGGATTCATTAAAGCGCTCGGCTCGATATTAGCAGCCTCAGCCTGTACCACCTGAGCACGACCCATCTCTGCTCCGTTTACAGTAATGAAGGAGTTCAAGGCCATGTTTTGTGATTTAAAGGGAGCCACCTTGTAGCCATCCTGATTAAAGACACGACAGAGACCTGCAGTTAAGAGGCTTTTGCCTGCATTAGAGCAGGTACCCTGTACCATAATACTCTTTGCCATAAATTTCACACTCCTTATAAGGATGATGATTCTATTTTAATAAGAAGCTTAAAATATCCTTGTAGCTAGAAATTTTAAGCCCTTCTATTTCCATATTAATAGCACCTGCGATAATAGGCACAGGACCGTCACCATGCTTGCCATTAACAGAGCTGGTTACATGGTCTCCGCAAACGACAATCTTCAGCGGATTATCATAAACTCGCATGAGCAGGCCCAAAAATTCCTGGTCAATCTTAGCAATAAACTGCGCCTTACCCAGAGCATCATAACGATGGGCGGCCTCATCACTGCCATTAAAATGAGCAATGACAAAATCATGCTGCTTTAAGAGCTCCAAAGCAGCCTCCACCTTATCGCTCACAACTGTATCAATGTCGCCTGTGGCAGTAGGCGGGGTAATAACCTCCATACCTAGAGCCTTGGCTATGCCTACAACGATTTCCGCCTTGCACACAGCACCACCACTTTTACCATTTAAGCTTGTAAAGCTTGGCAGAGCCTGTCTGTCAGAGGCGCCCCAAGGATAAAGAATATAGTGCAGCCCATCATGGTTAAAAACGCTAAGGCGTTTTTCTGCTTCCTCTAAAAGCTTAGCTAGAGCGCTAGAGCTCTGCTTGAGCTCGGCTAAGAGCTGGTCAACACTTTCTCCTAAGCTTTCATGAGGTGGCTGTACCCTACAATTAAGCACTGCCTCCTCCTGCTTGAGGATTAAGAGATTGCGATACTCCGAGAGGTGGAAAAACTCTATGTCATCATAAAGCTTATTGCAAACCATGGCCGCCTGCTTCATTTGGCCAGTGGTTAGACCAGAGCCATTAAAGGCAACCAGCCTACCATTATTATCGCGCACCGCCAGATTACAACGCAGTACCATCTCATCAGGAGCTACATCTCGGTTATGAGCTAAAAGCTCCAAATAAGCCCTGTTCTTGGGCATAGCCTCTGTAGGTAAGCCCAGCAGCCGCAGAATACAGCTGCAGCTCTCAGGAATGAGCTCCTGCTCGCAGATGCTTGCCTGGCCAACTACTCCCTGAGCAGCTAGCCTATCTATATAAGGTGTAGCAGCAAACTCTAAGGGAGTAAGCCCACCTATTTTGCTGTTTGGTTCATCACCTAACCCGTCAATCAGAATAAGCAATGATTTCGCTTCATTTTGCATTTGCATGCTTCCTTTACAAAGAAAAGCTCTGAATATAATCTTTTAGTAAGTTTGTATATATGTATATTCTTGCTTATACACATATATAAACTAGTTATTTTTGAGAATTTCCTTTAGTTCTTTAAGCAAGGCTCTATTTTCGCTCTGCTTTTTGACAGCTATCCGATAGTAGCCCTCACCTAAATTATGGTAGTTTGCACAGGAGCGAATCAAAAAGCCCCTCTCCTTTAGCTGCTCTACAAGATTTCTCGGCTCTGGCAGTCTAAAGAAAATATAATTTGCTAAGGAGTCATACACCGTAATTCTTGGCAGCTTTCTAAGCTCCTTTACAAGAAATGTTCTTTGCTTTTCAACATAAGCAAAGGCCTTGGTCAGATAAGCCTTTTCGAGGACAGCAGCCTTACCTGCCTCCTGAGCCATAATGCTCACATTCCAGTCCTGCCCTACCTCGTGCAGTCTAGCAATAAGCCTTGTGTTACCTGTCATGCAGTAGCCTAAGCGCACACCCGGAATAGCAAAGGTCTTGGTAAAGGCCTTTAAGATAACCAGATTATCGTAGTCCGCTAATCTGGTGCGGAAGGAATAAGCCTTTGCTGTAGGAACAAAATCCATAAAGCATTCGTCAATTAAAAGGGTTGCTCCTATTTGCTTGCAGCGGTCTAAAATTCTCTGTAGGAGTGCTTCCTGACAAACTAGCCCCGTAGGATTGTTTGGATTGCAAATTACTACAATATCTAAGCCTGGCTGCAGCTGCTCTAAAATTCCTTCTTCTACAGTAAAGCCAAGCTCCTTCGGTAAATTGTAATAGGAGATTTCGCAGTCCACAGAACGAAGAGCCTTTTCGTAGTCGGCAAAGGTCGGTGCTAAGAGCAAGGCCTTGGCTGGCTTAAGGGATAAGGCTAAGCGGAACAAGACATCTGCTGCACCATTGCCAAAGAAAAGATAGTCTGCCTTAACCTGTAGAAACTCTGCTGTAGCTATCTTTAACTCGCGACAAAAGGCATCTGGATAGTTTATGCAGCTTGCTAAGGAGCTGATAATGGCCTTTTTTACTCCCTTAGGCAGGCCCAAGGGATTGATATTAGCAGAAAAATCCACAAAGGACTTTCCCTCTGCTGTAGTTTTTTGGCTATAAATATCGCCGCCATGCTGATATTGATACATAGGCCACTCCTTATTATATAGCTGCCAAAAGCAGTATTACACAGGCTCCATAATACACACTGGTGTAAATTACTAATGAAAGAATCGAAGTTATATAGAGAAGCACATTGGCTCTTTTGATATCCTCAGGCTCAACCTCACGGATATTATCGCCAATAGTATCCTTATGCACTAGCTTGCCAAAATAGTAATGGTCGCCGCCCAGCTGAATATTTAAAGCGCCAGCAGTTACCGACTCTGTCATAGCAGAATTGGGGCTTAGGTGGTTATAACGATCACGCCAGAAAATTTTCCAGGCACCGGGTCCGTTATAGCCAGCTAGGAAAGCAGCAATAATCATTACTAAGCCGGTTAAGCGGGCAGGAATCAGGTTTGCCAGGTCATCTAGCTTTGCAGCGCAACGCCCAAAGTACAAATACTTGTCATTTTTATAGCCTACCATAGAGTCCATGGTGTTAATGCCTTTGTAGAGAAAGGCAAGCGGAGCACCGCCAAAGAACATATAAAACATCGGCGCAATAATGCCATCTGCTGTGTTTTCTGCGACTGTCTCGACTGCACCCTTAATGATTTCTTCCTCGTTGAGCTCCTTGGTATCACGGCCGACAATCCAGGAAAGCTTTACCCTCGCCTCGACAATGTCCTTCTTCATCAGCTCGTTATATACATTCATGCTTTCGTCTCGCAGGCACTTAGTAGCAAAAATCTGATAGCAGAAAACTGTCTCTACAGCAAAGGCCAGCCAAGGGCTAACGGTCCAAGCAGCATACAAAATAGCTGCAGGCACGGCAAAGGACAGGCTAATGACAATTAGTACCATGACAAAGCCGCCCAAGAGCAGGCCCTTGTCGCTAGGACCAAAGAGACTGCGTAAACGCTTTTCTAAAAAGGAAATTAAATTGCCAATTAAGCAAATCGGATGGGGTAACCAATGGGGGTCGCCAAATATTAAATCTAGAATAAAGCCACAAATTATGGACAACAAGTGTAACATACTTCTCCTCTATTTTTTGTCACAGCCTAAACCTTACAGCAGGCCTTGACAAAGTTCTTGGCAAAGTCAATATTGCCATAAAGATGCATATGGGGATAGCCAGCATAGAGAGTGTCGCTGACAATAGCACATTCCCAGGCTCCCCTGCCGGAAGCCTTAGCTGCTGCATAGCCCTTACCATTATTCGTGCTATCTGAATAATGGAATTCATGAGCGTTAATTTTGCCGCCCGCAGGACTTAAAAGATTATCCTCCTGAGCCGTCAGATGAATATAGCCAAAACGGGTGAGCTTTTTCGTCAAAGCAGATTCTCCCTCAATAGCACCTACCCAATTATAGACAGCTGCCTCATCACGATAACGCTCTAGGAGGTACATGA
Organism: Phascolarctobacterium sp.; assembly: GCA_016302525.1. GTDB lineage: Bacteria > Bacillota > Negativicutes > Acidaminococcales > Acidaminococcaceae > Phascolarctobacterium_A. Next base: position 9,918 of record JAEDNJ010000031.1, read on the forward strand.
AGCCACCACATTCAGCATAGCAGGGCTTCTTGTGCTCGATATGGGCCTTAATCTCTGCCAGCATGGTTGTGTTAGCTTCCAGCTCCTTAGCATAGAGCTCAGGATAACCACCACCTAAGAACAGACCCTCACACGGGGGAAGATGCTTATCATAGGTGGGACTAAAGGGAACGAGCTCTGCTCCTAGCTCCGTCAAAAGATCCAGAGCATCCTGATAATAGAAGCAAAAGGCCTTATCCTGGGCTACAGCAATACGAGGATGACCCAGCACCTGTATTTCAGGCTCAGTATAGCTTAAGGGAGCAGCACTCTGTGCCAGCTCCATAATAGCTGCAAAATCAATAGATTTAGCAGCCTGTGCCGCTAATCTATCAACAATTTGCTGTAAATCGCCAATTTCTTCAGCCGTTACGAGACCGAGATGACGGCTTTCAAAATTACAATCCTGCATTACAGGGAAGTAGCCAACTAGCTTAACCCCAGTTTCCTGCTCAATGACATCCTTATAGAACAAATAGCTCATAGGGTTAACATTATTCAAAATAGCTCCCACAATATGGCTATCAGCACGAAAGTTCTTGAAGCCGTTAATGGTAGCCGCAATGGATAAAGCTGCTCCACGAGCATTTACTACCAGAATAACGGGAACATCACAGGTCACTGCCAAATCATAAGCGCTGCATTCACTGGTTTTGCCCATGCCATCGTAGTAGCCCATGGCCCCTTCAAAGACAGCTATGTCTGCCTGCTGGCTATTCTTCGCTGCTAGGTAGCGAGTTGTTTCCTTACCCAGCATGAAAATATCCAAGTTACGCGACTTAGCCCCGATAACCTTGGAATGAAACATGGGGTCGATGTAATCAGGGCCAGACTTAAAGGCTGCTACCCTTTTGCCCTGATTCATCAGCGCTTTTAAAATACCGCAGACAATTGTAGTTTTTCCGCTGCCGCTATTGGGTGCGCTAATCATAAAACGAGGCATTGCCAGTTCCATACACATTCTCCCTTTCCTTGCCCTGAAGCTTTATGCTTCCTTCTTCAAGGCAGTCATTACATATACAGGATTTTGAGCCATCATAAGATTGTAGCTGCCCAGCTTTTTGCTGCGAGCCACAAAGACATTAACGATTTCCAGAGTATAATCTGGATGATTTTTATAGTAGGCTGCAACCTGAGCCAAAGTTTCTACCGTAATAGCGTTAATAACCACACGGCATTGAGCATTCTTAGCATAGATTACATCCAGCATTTCGTCTAAATCGCCGCCGCTGCCGCCAACAAAAACGCAGTTCGGAGCAGGAGCTTCTTTAATATTAGTAAGAGCATCACCAGCGATAATTTCTAAATTCTTTACGCCAAAGAGCTCCTTGTTCTTGCCAGCTAATTCTACAGCCACAGGATTACGCTCAAAGGCATATACCCTGCCCTGCGGAGCCAGCAGACTCAGCTCGATAGAACAGCTGCCCGTGCCAGAGCCAATATCATAGATAATATCAGTGCTTTCTGGCTTTAGCTTGGACATGGAAACGCTGCGCACCTCTTGCTTCGTCATGGGCACCTTACTGCGCATGAACAGCTCATCAGCTAAACCATGCACACACTTAGGAGCAGCATGAGCAGCAGGATTGAGAATCATCATTACCGAAAGGCTGGGGAAAACTTTTTGGCTCAGCTCCAGCGCTGTGCCAGTAGTGATTTTTTCCTCAGGATAGGAAAGATTCTCACCCACATAAACCTCAACATTTTCTAAGCCATGCTCGCAGAGCTTAGCACAGAGCACATGAGCCAGATTTTCGCCACCAGTAAGGGAGAAAACCTTTTTATTTTGCGCTACAGCGGCAACTAAATTTTGCTCTCTGCCATGCATACTGACAATCTTGGCATCATCCCAGGACATTTGCAGCTTGCTAGCAAAATATACCAGGCTACTGATACCGCAATAGCGTACACAATCACAATTGGGCAGCTTGCCGCTAATGGTT
>JAEDNJ010000212.1 GCA_016302525.1 Phascolarctobacterium sp.
ACGGGCATCATCAGCCTGACCTTCTTTAATTATTGCTATTTTAATTGTATGCAGGCCAGCTCTCTGGCTGTGGCTGCGCTCTTGCTTTATACAGCACCTGCCTTTGTCATGCTCATGTCACTGGTGCTGTTTGAGGAAAGCTTTACAGCTCTCAAGGGCTTAGCTCTAGCGGCAACCTTCCTAGGCTGCGGCTTTGTCACGGGCGCCCTTACTGGCGAGCTGAATCTGTCTTTCGTTGGCCTTTTATATGGTCTCGGCAGCGGCTTAGGTTATGCTCTCTACAGTATTTTCGGCAAATTCGCCTTAAAGAAATATTCCAGCGTAACTATTAGTGCCTATACCTTTTATATTGCTATGCTGGGTTCCTTGCCCATAGCCGACTTTGCGCATTGCACAGCGGTCTGGGGCTGGAATACGCTTTTAGGAGCCTTAGGGCTGGGACTTATTTGTGCCGTCTTTCCCTATGTGCTGTATACCCAGGGCCTGCAATATGTGGAGGCAGGTCAGGCCAGTATTTTGGCTACGATAGAGCCCTGTGTGGCTGCTTTGGTGGGCGTGCTGCTCTTTGCCGAGCCCTTAAGCTGGGATAAGCTTTTAGGCATTTTTCTAGTGGTGGGTTCTGTTGTCGCTTTAAATTGGCCGCAAAAGCAGGAGGATAAGTAATGGATGTTGTTTTAGTGGCCCTAGGTGGGGCCTGCGGTGCTGTCAGCAGATATTTCCTGGGCAATATCGTGGGCAGGAGCTTGGGCTCTGTGTTGCCCTATGGCACATTTATTATTAATATCGTGGGCTGCTTTTGCATGGGCGTACTGATGACGGCCATCATGGAAAGGCAGCTGTTGCCTGCTAGCGCCAGGCTTTTGCTCTGCGTGGGCTTTTTGGGTGGCTTTACCACCTTTTCTTCTTTTGGCATTGAAGCGCTAAGCCTGCTTACTAGCGGCAGGCTGTGTGCGGCCCTGGCTTATGTTGGCGGCAGTGTGCTGCTGGGTCTTGTGGCTGCCTTTGGTGGGGTGCATTTGGCACGCTTATTTTGAAGTGCTGAGCTTAAAAACGAGGTGAAGTATATGCTGGAATTAGCCAAGGCCTTGGCTAAGAATGATACTAAATTTTTCGGTGGCTGGATTGTCGCTGGCGTAGAAGCCCATATTAAGGGCAACGCCGTGCGTTTTGCTAATAAAACTGTCCTTAGCAAGGCTCACAAGGCCGTTTTAGATGTTGAAGGCACGGGTGCCTTTGGCAGTCTGCTCAAAAAGCTGCGTGTGTTCTTAGTCTTGCCCACAGAAGCTAATACAGCTAAGCAGCCTACTAGCAGTGAGCCACCTCAGGGTAGGGTGCTCTTTGCCCATTATTTTACCGAGGATGAGGTCGCTGCCTACACGGCCTATACCGGGGATGAAAACATCATTCACAAGGGACCAAAGCCCATTGTGCCCGGCCTGTGTATGGCGGTCTGTTTACAGGAGCGCTTGGGCTTAGAAAGACTTGATTGGCGCATCAGCTTTTTGAACACCGTCCGCACGGGCGAGCTGGTATCCTTTTATTTAGCAGATGGGCAAATCACAGCCTATCTAGATAAGCAGCCTGCCTTTGTCGTCAAGCTGCTGTAATTATCTGCTGAATAAGCCTATGTGCTTTCATATTAGCAGAATAACAGCCTATGCAGATAGACTGACTTTGCTGCTAAGCTACTGTAAATATATGCTGAATAAACTGACGTGCTCTTATATTAGTAGAAAAAGAATCACAGCCTATCTAGATAAGCAGCCAGCCTTTGTTGTTAAGCTGCTGTAATTATCTGCCTAAGGAGGCAAATATAGAGAAAATGAATCAATTTGCGAGAACAGAAATACTTTTTGGCTCCGAAGCCATGGCAAGGCTAGCTCAGGCCCGCGTAGCCATCTTTGGTGTAGGCGGTGTAGGCGGCTATGTAGCTGAGGCTCTGGTGCGCTCTGGCGTGGGCAGCTTTGACCTCATTGACAATGATGAGGTGAGCCTGACGAATCTCAACAGGCAGATTATCGCCACCCATGACACTATCGGCAGACCTAAGGTCGAGGTCATGCGTGAGCGTATGCTCAGCATTAACCCCAAGGCCGATATTGCCGTCCATCAATGCTTCTTTTTACCAGAGAATCAGGATGAGTTTGATTTTAGCCGCTACGACTATGTGGTGGATGCTGTAGATACAGTGGCAGCAAAAATCGCCATCGTGCTCAAGGCTCAGGCGGCTCAGGTGCCGGTTATGAGCAGCATGGGCGCTGGCAACAAGGTGAACCCTGCCAGCTTCGAGGTGGCGGATATTTACCAAACCTCGGTCTGCCCCCTGGCAAGGGTCATGCGCCAAGCTATGAAAAAGCACGGCGTGAAGCATTTGAAGGTCGTATATTCTAAGGAGCTACCCTTAGCTCCCGCTGCTTCCTCAGAAAGCAAGGGA
>JAEDNJ010000213.1 GCA_016302525.1 Phascolarctobacterium sp.
CGCAGTCGCCGCCAGCGAACACACCCTCTTGATTTGCCAACTCAGAGCTAGAGAGAGCAGAGATAGTGCCTTTCTTAATTTTAATGCCAGCCTCTTGGAAGGGGGCAATTTCGATACCCTGGCCGATAGCAACAACAATAATATCAGCAGGAATACGCTCTAATTCGACATTCTTGTGAATGGTTTTTGCTCTGCCCCAGGCATCGATAGGTCCGATAATTTGCGGCTCAGCCCACAGAGCAGTTACATGACCATTTTCGTCTGCTTCGATATGGTGAGGAGATTTCAGGCTGTAGAGCTCTGCGCCCTCTGCTAAAGCCCCCTCGATTTCCTCGCTCAGAGCAGTCATATCGTCCTGACGACGACGGTAGGCAATGACAACCTTTTTAGCGCCTAAACGGATAGCACTGCGGGTGCAGTCCATGGCAACGTTGCCGCCACCGATAACAACAACATTCTTATCTTTAAAATCAGGGGGATTATCCTCGCCAATGCCACGGAGCATTTCTACTGCGGACATAACGCCAACAGAATGCTCGCCCTCAATACCAATCTTCTTATCAGTATGAGCACCGATAGCGATATAAACAGCATCAAATTCGCTACGGAGCTTATCAAAGTTGATTTCGCCCTCGCCAGTGCCAATACGGCTGTTCAAATGAACCTCTACGCCAGTAGAGAGGATACAGTCAATATCCTCCTGCAGACGGGCACGGGGGAAGCGATAGTTAGGAATACCATAGCGCAGCATACCGCCCAGCTTGCTCTTTTCTTCAAAAACAACAGCATGGTGACCCATGAGCTCTAAGTAGTAGGCAGCAGAAAGACCAGAGGGACCGCCGCCGATAATAGCAATGCGTTTGCCGGTAGGAGCTGCCTTGTCAGGATTGGGCACAGTGTTAGAGGGAGCCTCGTCCACAGCCTTACGCTTTAATCCGCGAATATTAATAGGAGCATCAATCATGCTGCGACGGCAGCGAGCCTCACAGGGATGCTCGCAGATAAGAGCACAGGCAGTGGGGAAGGGATTATCCTTGCGGATGAGCTTAACAGCATCTGCATAACGGCCTGCTCCTACGAGGGAAATATAGCCAGGAATATCTACATTAGCAGGGCAGAGAGCAACGCAGGGAATAGAATGGTTAGCGTGCACAGAGCATTTACCCTTTTTAATATGATGAATGTAGTCCTCACGGAAGCCAACGAGACCAGCCAAAACCATGTGAGCAGCCTCGAAGCCAATGGCGCAGTCAGCGCTGTCGGTAATGTTATTAGCTGTGCTTTCAATGAGCTCAAGGGTTTTCATAGTAGCACGACCCTCGAGGACATCTTCCATGAGCTTTTGTAATTGGCCGAGGCCAACGCGACAGGGAACACACTTGCCACAGGTTTGCGCATGGCAAACCTTTAAGAAGGAGAGCTGTAAATCAACAGGGCACAGTCCCGGAGGGCTGGCAATGATATGACGCTCTAAGTCCTTATACAGGCGTTCAACGGTGAGCTGGACCTGATCAGGGGTTTCAATCTTTAAACGACTCATCTTTTCCTCCAAAATTATCAATGGCTAAGAGGAAGGTAGTTAGCCTGCTGGCTTAGCCTTAGTAAACTTTTCCAACAACAATATAGTATACACTAATTGTTACTGTTATAAACTATATTATATACTTTATTGGAAGTTTTAGCAAGTCTTTATTCTGTATACATGTTACAGTTTTTAGGAGTTTGCACATTATAATGTGCAAGTTGTTATGCATTGCTATCTTGTGTACAGTAGGGAGAAAAACTGTATTTATTTTGTGGACGGAAGCGGGCTTTGTTTACATATAGGCTGGTTTGTGTTAAGAGGAGACAAATAATACCTTGCTGAAAGAGTGTAAAAATCTTAACAAAAATTCCGTATGATACAAATATCGGCTTATTATGGCAAAGTATTCTCTAGAAACTTAGCAGGCGTTGTGCTATAATGAGAGCAATAATTTTTGTTAAAGAGGGGATTTTTGTGAAGCTTTCTATTACACATATTTTCTTTATTCTGGTAACGCTGGTGGCAACTTTAGCTCCTGGCTTTATTGCTGCCAGACGCATTAAGTCCGCAGATGATTACAGTGTTGGCGGTCGTAAGAGCGGGGTGGGTCTTGTTGCCGGCAGTATCATTGGCACTATTGTCGGCGGTGCTGCAACCGTTGGTACGGCCCAGCTGGGCTTTAAGCTGGGTTTAACGGCTTGGTGGTTCACCTTAGGCAGTGGTATCGCTCTGATTATCATGGCTATCTTTTATGCTATGCCTCTGCGTAAGAGCGGTCTTACAACAGTTTCTGAGTTTCTTGTTACCAACTATGGCAAGAAGGCAGGCTATTTAGCAAGTCTTTCTTCTAGCTTCGGTATTTTCTTTAGTGTCGTAGCTAGCACACTTACAGGTCTGCAC
>JAEDNJ010000214.1 GCA_016302525.1 Phascolarctobacterium sp.
GGGGTTTTTAATCCTTTTAGTCAGCTTTTTAGTTTTGCCGCTCTTTGGCCAGATAAATGAGCTCGTAAGTAATCTGCCGGCCTTTGATGGCAACAATACCCTAAATAGTGTAGACAGCTGGTTTACGGATAAGAGCAAAATTCCTGTTTTGCCCTCTAACTACGAAATGCTAGTGCAGGATATTTTGTCCTGGGCTATGGGTGTTGTAGGCTCGATGATGCGTAATTTGCTCCAATCCAGCTTAGAGATTGTCACGGGTCTTGTTGGTCTCATTATCGTTCCCTTTTTGTCCTTCTACTTCCTGAAGGATTGGCGGGAGCTGTGTGATATTTTTGTGGACCTGTTTAACTACGAGGACCGTCCGAGGGCAAAGAAGGTACTGAGCGATATTGGCGAAACCCTGAGCGCTTATGTTAATGGCTTGGGCAAGCTCTGTCTTATTTCTGCTTTTTGCGTTACGATAGTTTTGCTGAGCCTGGGCGTAAACTATGCTCTTGTTTTTGGCTTTGTAGCTATCTTTGCAGAGCTAGTGCCAGTTGTAGGCCCGCTGATTGCTGCTGTACCTGCTGTTTTCGTAGCCTATGCGCAGGAGCCGTCCTTAGCTTATAAGGCCGCGTTCTTCTATCTTCTTTACTATCAGTTTGATGCTAATGTGCTCATGCCTCGCATTATGGGCAGCAAGATAAATTTGCACCCTGTGCTTTTGATTATCAGCCTGCTTTTAGGAGCAAAGCTTTTTGGTATTTTGGGTATGGTCTTTGCCGTGCCTGTGGCCGCTGTTTATAAGGTGCTGTATAACGAGCTGTGGCATTTAGGAGAGACGAAGGAGTAGGCTCTAGTGTATAGAATTAAGCTAATTAGCCAATTACAACAAAATATTGAGCCTGCTGTGAGGGATATGTGTGGCTTTTATGGCTGTACCTTAGTTAAGGATGTGCAGGGCTTAGAGCAGAGTGCAGCTGAAAAGAAAGGCAGCAGTGCTAAGAAGAGTGGAGCAGAAAGCTCTTTTCAAACTTGTCCTGATTCTTATTATGATGCCGAGCTGCGCATAAGTGCTAATGCTGAGGCTGTAACTGCCATTATCAGTCGTGGTGCTGGCTATAGAGTTGCTACCCAAAGACTGCTCGACACTGCTAGTGGTGAGCTGACACGCTGCGTAAAGCTAGCTGTTGTTAATGTGTTGGAGCAGCTGCTGCATAAAAGGCCAGATATGCCCTGGGGTGTTTTGACAGGCGTAAGGCCTGGCAAGCTGGGTCATAAGCTGCTGGAAAGCGGCATTGAGGCAAAGGAGCTGCCCCGACTTTTAGAGGGGCGTTATTTGCTGCCGCAAAAGCAGGGGAGAGTGCTGCGCGATATTTGTGAGCTACAGGCAAAAATTGCGCCTACGGATGAAGCAGGACTTTACATAGGGATTCCCTTTTGCCCTTCGAAATGCAGCTATTGCTCTTTTCCCTCTGGGATAATACCTCAAAGTGAAGAATTACAAGAAAAATTTCTAAAACTAATTGAATTAGACCTTATAAATGTGGTACAATTACTAAGTATGCATTCTTTAAAGCTTACCTCTTTATATATTGGCGGTGGCACGCCAACGAGCTTTACAGATAAGGTCTTTGCAGAGCTTATGGAGCTAGTGGCTAGGAATGTGCCTTGGAGTGATCTTAAGGAGTTTACAGTGGAGGCTGGGCGCCCAGATTGCTTTAGTAGGGCTAAGCTAGAGGCTATGGAGGCTGTGGGAGTAAATCGCGTGAGCGTAAATCCGCAGACCTTTCATGACAAAACTCTGCAGCGTATCGGCAGAAAGCATAGCGTGAAGGAGTTTTACGAAGCCTATGCTATGGTGAGGGCAAGTAAAATACCTGTCGTCAACATGGATTTGATTATTGGTCTACCCGGTGAGGGAGAAGCGGACATTGCCTATAGCATGGAATGTGCTGCCAAGCTAAAGCCAGAGAATTTAACTGTGCATACTTTGACACTCAAGAAAGATGCGGCTCTTTTCCAAAGGCAGGAGGAGGTTAGTCTGAGTGCTGAGGCTGCTAGTCGTATGGTTGAGCTAGGAGCGGCTACCGCTGCTAGTCTGGGCATGATTCCCTATTACCTCTATCGTCAGCATTATATGCTGGGCCATTTGGCTAATGTGGGCTACGCCATGCCGGGAACAGAAAGCATTTACAACATTCAGATGATGGAAGAACGCCACAAGGTTTTGGCTGTGGGGCCATCTTCAGCGAGCAAGGTTCCCTTGGCGGATGGACATCATCTGCTGCGACATTCCATGCCGAAGAATATCGCTGTTTACGAAAAAACTCTCAACGACCAGTTTGCCAAGAGAGCATTGTTATTAGAAGAAAAAATATAGAGCTGCTTAAGGCATAATGGCTCTATGTAATATAAATTTTGCAT
>JAEDNJ010000032.1 GCA_016302525.1 Phascolarctobacterium sp.
GAGCAGCAGCGTAGTCGATTTCTTGGTCACGAGAACGCAGCTCCCATTCACGCCAAGGAGCGATAATAGCCAGGTCAGGATTCAGAGCCTTTACAGACAGCTCAAAACGAACTTGGTCGTTGCCCTTGCCGGTTGCACCGTGAGCAATAGCATCAGCGCCTTCTGCTTCAGCAATTTCAACTAATTTTTTAGCAATCAGAGGACGAGCAAAGGAAGTACCCAGGAGGTATTTCTTCTCGTAAACAGCTCCTGCTTTAACGGTGGGCCATACATAGTCAGAAATGAATTCTTCCTTCAGGTCCAGGATATAGCACTTGCTAGCGCCAGTTTTGATAGCCTTGTCATGTACAGGGGCCAGCTCATCGCCTTGACCTAAGTCAGCACAAGCAGCGATAACCTCGCAGTTATTATAGTTTTCCTTTAACCAAGGAATGATTACGGAAGTATCCAGGCCACCGGAGTAAGCCAGTACAACTTTTTTAATATCTTCTTTTTTCATAATAAATTCCTCCCTACAAGTCTGGTAAAAACCAGCTCAATGTATAAAAATTCAAAACATGGGTATATTATACCACTTTATTGAGAAAAAGCAATACTAATTCCTCTTGTATACAGTAATACCTAAATATAAGCAAACGCTTTAAATCTTTTCGTCAGACATCAACAGAGCCATAATTGCTTTTTGCACATGGAGCCTGTTTTCGGCCTCATCAAAGACAACAGAGTGCGGTCCTTCCAGAACACTTTCCGTAATCTCTTCGCCACGGTGAGCAGGCAGGCAGTGCAGCACGAGGCAATGCGGACGAGCCACAGCCAGGAGCTCATCATTGATTTGGTAATCGTGCAGCGCTTCCATACGAACCTCGCGCTCAGCCTCCTCGCCCATAGAGGTCCATACATCAGTATAGAGCACATCAGCGCCCTTAGCAGCCTTCATAATGTTTTCTTCTACAGTAATGGTGCAGCCAGTTTCCTTAGCATCCTCTTGAGCCTGAGCTAAAACAACAGGGTCCGGCTGATAGCCCTTCGGACTAGCGCAAACCATGTTCATGCCAACCTTAGCACAGGCAAACATCAGGGAATGAGCCATGTTGTTGCCATCGCCAACATAAACCAGCTTACGTCCCTTCAAAACCTTGAGCTTTTCCTGAATGGTCAGCATATCAGTCAAGGCTTGGCAGGGATGCAGTAAATCGGTCAGACCGTTGATTACAGGAACGGTAGCATATTGAGCCAGCTCCTTCACGCTTTCATGGGAGAAGGTACGAATCATAATACCATCGACAAAGCGAGATAGAACGCGAGCAGTATCGCGAACAGGCTCGCCGCGACCTAATTGGGTAGCAGAGTCAGCCAAATAGATGGGATGACCACCTAATTGATAGAAGCCAACCTCAAAGGAAACGCGGGTACGCGTAGAAGCCTTGGAGAAAATCATGCCCAGGGTCTTACCCTTTAAATATTGGTGCGGTTCACCGTTCTTTTGTTTTTTCTTGAGCTTTTTGGCTACATCTAAAATAGTAGCAACCTCGCCCACAGTTAAATCATGAATAGAAATTAAATCTTTATGTAATAAGCCCATTTTTTACCCCTTAAAAATTCTCTAATGCTTTATCCAGAGCGGCAACAACCTTATCAATTTCTTCCTTAGAAACGATTAAAGGCGGCACCATACGAATTACATTGCCCACAGTGCAGTTCACAATAACGCCCTGCTCTAAGCAGCTTGCTACAATAGGAGCACCCGGCTTGCTGGTCTCAAAGCCTACTAAAAGACCACGACCACGCACCTCGACAATTTTCTCAGGGTATTTTGCCTGAAGCTCTCTCAGCTTGCTCAGGAAATATTCGCCCTTTTCCTTAACCTTTGGAACAATGCCCTCAGCCTTAAGCGTGGTCACAACAGCATAGGCTACAGCACAGGCTAAAGCATTACCGCCAAAGGTGCCTCCATGGTCACCAGGAGCAAATACTCTGGCTAATTTTTCGGGCACAGCAAAGCCACCCATTGGGAAGCCACCGCCAATACCCTTGGCAAAGGTCAGGATATCCGGCTTAACATTGACATTCATATATTCAAACCAGGCGCCACAGCGACCTACACCGGTTTGGATTTCGTCAAAAATGAGCAGTGCATCATGCTTATCGCACAGCTCTCTAACACGCTTCAAATAGCCCTCAGGCGGCACGTGCACGCCACCCTCGCCCTGAATTGGCTCCAGCATAACGCCACAAACATCATCACCCATAGCTGCCTCTAAGGCTTCTATATCACCAAAGGGCACATATTCATAGCCACCAGGCAGAGGGTTATAGCCTTCTTGATAATGAGGCTGACCAGTAGCGGTTAGGGTTGCCATAGTACGACCGTGGAAGGACATTTTCGCAGTAATAATGCGATATTTTTTCTCGCCACCCTTTTGATGACCATATTTACGAGCCAGCTTTAAAGCACCTTCGTTGGACTCTGCACCAGAATTAGTCAGAAAAACTCTGTCCATGCCAGTAATTTCACTAATCACGCGCACAGCCTTAGCCTGAATTTCTGTATAAAATAAGTTGGAGCAGTGCATAAGCTTGGCAGCCTGCTCAGCCACAGCCTTAACAATCACAGGATGATTGTAGCCCAGGCAGTTAACGGCAATACCATCTAGGAAATCAATAAAGTCCCTGCCGTCCATATCATAAACCTTACAGCCCTGGCCATGGTCCAAAACGATTGGTAGTCTGCCAAAAACTGGTAAGTAGTATTTCTCAGCTGTATCAATAGCTTCTTGTCTTAGCATTCTAATCCTCTTTTCTCACAGGCTCCAAACCCTTTTGGGAAGCTAGCACCGCCAGGGTCTTGCCTGTTGCTTCTATATAGATATAGTTTATTTTACAACCTCAGTACCCACACCACTATCGCTGAAAATTTCCATCAAAATGCTGTGCACCTCACGGCCATCAATAATATGGGTCTTTTTAGCGCCACCGCTTAAAGCAGTAATGCAGGCACGTACCTTAGGAATCATGCCGCCATCAATTTTACCGCGTACAATCAAGCCCTGCGCCTGCTCAAAGGAAAGTGTAGACATAAAGGTGCTCTCATCCTTGTGGTCAGAGTAAATACCTCTTACATCTGTCAGCATGAGCAGCTTTTCTGCTTTCAGGGCACCTGCAACCTCGCCAGCTACGCTGTCAGCGTTGATATTATAGGTCTCACCTGCCTCGCCTACGCCAGTAGGAGCAATAACAGGAATATAGCCTGCATCCAGCAGTGTATTGATAAGGTCAGTGTTAATCTTTTGGACATTGCCAACAAAGCCAATGTCAACTAGATTTACTTCGCCATTTTCATAAACATCAGCTAAGAATTTTTTCGCCTTGATAAGGCTGGCATCCTTGCCGTTTAAGCCTACAGCCTGACCACCCAGAGCATTTAGACGAGCAACTAAATCTGTATTTACCTTGCCCACCAGCGCCATTTCTGCAATGCCAGCGGATTCAGCATCAGTTACACGCAGGCCACCCACAAACTCGCTCTTTTTGCCAGCCTGCTTCAGCATGCTTGTGATTTCGGGGCCACCGCCATGTACGACAACGGGGCGCATACCAGCTAATTGCAGGAAAACAATATCCTGCAGCACCTTATTCTTTAGCTCGTCGTTCAGCATAGCATTACCGCCATATTTAACAACGATAGTTTTATCCTTAAATTGACGCAGATAAGGAATAGCTTCAGTTAAAATTCCAACCTGAGTATTGTCGATTTTCATTGTATACTCCTCCTTATATCAGGTGCGATAATCACCATTAATCTTTACATAATCATAGGAAAAATCGCAGGTCCACACAGTAGCCTCAGCCTCGCCTACTGCCAGGTCCATAACCAAAGAAATTTCCTTTTGCGCCATGATGGGCTCCATAATTTCATCAGCCACATTATTGTTCAGGCCATTTTCAAAAAGACGCACACCGCCCATAGTCAGGCTAGCCTTTTCAGGATCTAAATCCGCCCCGCTATAGCCAGCAGCACAGGTGATACGGCCCCAGTTGGCATCCTCGCCAAAAATAGCAGTCTTGACGAGCGGAGACTTGGCAATAGCCATAGCAGCCTTTTTCGCATCAGCAAAATCCTTAGCGCCCACAACCTTAACCTCTAGGAATTTGGTTGCGCCCTCGCCATCATAGGCAATCTTTTTCGCCAGGTCCTTAGCGCAGGCCAGCAGCATTTCAAAAAACGCTGGATAGTCAGGATGGTCCTCGGAAACAATAATTTCATTTTCTGCCATACCATTAGCCAAGACAATCATGGAGTCGTTCGTGCTGGTATCGCCATCTACCACAACCATATTAAAGGACAGGTCGGCTGCCTTTTTTACAGCACGCTTCAAGACATCAGGAGCGATGGCTGCATCAGTAGTAATGAAGGTGAGCATTGTTGCCATGTTGGGATGAATCATGCCAGAGCCCTTGGCAATACCGCCAAAGCGTACCTTTTTGCCGCCAATTTCTCCCTCGTAGGCAATATGCTTAATCACAGTGTCGGTGGTTTGAATACCCATAGCAGCAATTTCGCCGCCATTTTCATCCATAACATCAATAGCTTCTTCAATGCCCTTGTTAATACGCTCCATAGGCATGAAGGCACCAATTACACCCGTAGAGCAGACAAAAACAGCCTGGGGCTCAATGCCCAGCAGCTCTGCTGTTTTAGCCTGCATAGCTACAGCATCCTCATAGCCCTTAACGCCAGTGCAGGCATTAGCGCAGCCGCTGTTAGCTACGATAGCCTGAGCATAAGCGCCCTTATTTACCTCGCGGTCCAAAAGCACCGGAGCAGCGCAAAATTTATTTTGTGTGAACACAGCACCACAGGCTGCAGGAACAGAGCTGTAAATTACGGAAACATCATAGCGACCTTCCTTTTTTACGCCTGCCATTGCAGCACCGGCCTCAAAGCCCTGCGGCGTTGTTGTCCAACCATTTTCTAACTTAATCATGTAAACCTCCGTCAAGCTAAGCACATTATGCTTGCCTTCCTTATCTTTATCTACTAGAGCTTAGGGCACTATTGGCAGAGCACGCAGGCCTGTGGTTTCATCAAGGCCAAACATAACATTCATGTTCTGCACAGCCTGTCCAGCTGCTCCCTTCACCAAATTATCAATGCAGTTCATCACGATAATGCGACCAGTGCGTTTATCAGTTTGCCAGCCCAGATCCACATAGTTAGAGGCACGCACATTTTTCAGCTCAGGACAAACGCCCTGACCACGGTAGCGAATGAAGAATTCATTTGCATACATAGCTTTATAAGCCTCATCTATCATCTTATCGGTAACGCCTTCCTTTAGCTGAGCATAGCAGGTTGCCAAAATACCTCTGTCAATCGGCAGCAGATGTGGCGTAAATTGGATTACTACATCCTCACCCGCAAATTCGCTGTAAATCTGCTCAATCTCTGGTGTGTGGCGATGACTTGCCACGCCATAAGCCTTAAAGCTTTCGTTAACACTGCAATAAAGGCTGCCAACCTTCAGGCTGCGGCCAGCACCGCTAGTACCAGACTTAGCATCAATAACAATGCCCTTCGTCTCGATTAAGCCAGCCTTTAAGAGAGGCACCATAGCCAGAATGCTACAGGTTGTGTAGCAGCCAGGATTAGCAACTAGCTGTGCACCCTTTACCTGTTCACGGTAAAGCTCAACTAAGCCATATACAGCCTGCGCCTCTGGGTCCTCGTGCTTAACCTTATACCATTGCTCAAAGACGCGATAATCCTTAAAGCGATAATCGCCGCCTAAATCAATAATTTTAGTTTTGCTGCCTCGCAGCTGCTTGCCAATCTTCATGGCGTGACCATGCGGAAGGGCAATAAAAATCACATCACTAGCCTCAGCGATGGCTTCAATATCTTTCATGGAGGTCAGATTCTTTTCAATGCGTCCTGCTAAATGCGGATACATATTAGCGATGGCCTCACCTGTACTGCTTTCAGAGGTAATAGCAGCTATTTCTGCCTCTGGATGTCCCTCTAAAAGTCTGAGCAGCTCAACACCTGCATAACCAGTTGCACCAATAACACTTGCTTTCATGAATTCTTCTCCTTACTATAATATATTGCATAATTATACACCTTTTAGTATATTAATGCAACACTTTAAGCTAATTATTTTCCATGAAAATAGCTTAAAATAACTTATATAAAGCTAACCTAGCCTAGCTGAAGAAAATAACACTTATATTTTCATAATTATACTACTTTCCTCTGGAAATTCCTAGCTTTTTTTCAGAAGGGCTTATGTTTTATGAAGATCTATGTTATAATTAACTATAGCTCTTTATTAGTCGTTTTCAAGAAAGGTTTTGCTATGTTTTCTAAGCTATTGAAGATTATTTTTCTGGCTGCTCTGATTTTTGCCTCCGTCATAGCCTATGAATCCTATACGGGCAAGAATGTAGCCTCTATCATTGACCAAAAAACCAAAATTACCCAGCAAACAAAACCATCCAGTACGCCTAAGGGCAATAGCTCAGAGCAAATTAACTCTAAGCAGCAGGTTACTACAGGCCCCAGCCTAGAGGAAAGGCCGTTGACTAAGCATGAAAAATCTGCGCTCAAGGCTCTTTTCCTACAGGTTATGCCTGAGCAAAGCACCTGGCCCGTCCCCCTGCAGAAAATGTATCGGGCGGCGAACATGGAGGATGTCATCGAGCCGCTCAGAGAGAGTCCGAACTGGGTGAAGCTATCCAATATCTCTAGAGATGTGCCTCAGGCTGTTATCGCCATTGAGGACCACAACTTTTATAACCACGGGGCCATTGCTGCCGAGAGCATTCTGCGTGCCTTCCTAGTTAATGTTTCTGCTGGTGAGGTGGTGCAGGGTGGCAGCACGCTCACCCAACAGCTGGTTAAGAATGTTTTTCTTTCGCCTGAGCAAACCATGGGGCGCAAGGTCGAGGAAATTATTCTCTCCCTCATTTTAGAGGAGCAGTACACCAAGGATGAGATTTTAGAAATGTATCTGAATACCACATACCTTGGTGCTGGGGCTACCGGCATTAAGGAGGCTGCTCGCAAATACTTTGATAAGGCTCCCTCTAATCTGGAGCTGGCGGAAGCCGCTATTATTGCCGCCCTCCCCTATGCTCCTAGTGCCCTGAATCCCTTGGAAAACCCTGTAGGCTGTCGCAAACGCCAACAGCTGGTGCTACAGGAAATGCAAAAATACGGCTTTATCAGCCAAACGCAATACGCCGAAGCTAAGGCAAAGCTAGTACAGCTCACCAATGGTAAAAAGCTCTAAAAAATTATCCCTCAAGAGTAAGACAAGCTCTTGAGGGACTTTTTTAGTCTTGATTTTTAATTCTTTGAATCAGCTCGTCCTCTTCGCCAGGCAGGAAGGCATTGAGCAAAATACCTACGATAGAAGCCAAAGCTAGGCTCGTGAGGGTAATAGAGGTGCCTGCTACCGTAAAGGTCAAGCCCTTGGTAAAGCCCAGACCGCAAACCATAACCACGGCAATGATAACCAGGTTGCGAGGTATAGTCAGGTCCACCTTGTTTTCAATCAGGTTACGCATACCTACAGCAGCAATCATACCATAAAGGATGAAGCTAATCCCGCCGATAATAGAAGCCGGCATAGAGCTTATCAAGGCTGCAACCTTTGGCAGGAAGCTGAGCGCTACAGCATAAACTGCCGCCAAACGTACCACCTGCGGATCATACACACGGCTCAGAGCCAAAACAGAGGTGTTTTCGCCATAGGTCGTGTTAGCAGGACCGCCTATCAGCGCAGAAAAGGAGGTTGCCAGACCATCACCCAGGAGGGATAAATGCAGACCTGGCTTTTCGATATAATTACGCTTACAGGTTGCCGAAATCGCAGACATATCGCCAATGTGCTCCATCATAGAAGCCAAAGCTATAGGAGCCATAGCTAAAATGGCAGTTACATCAAACTTACAGATAAAGAACTCTGGCACGCCCACCAGCGGCGCCTTAGCCACAGCGCCAAAGTTCAGAATGGCGCTGCCATCAGGATTAGTAACTCCTATAGCGTGCAGTGCAAGAGCAATACAGTAGGAAACGATGATAGCAAGCAGAATAGGGATAATCCTGAGCATACCCTTGCCCCAAATCAAGAAGATAACAATGGTGGCAATAGCTATACCTGCCAAGGTCCAGTTCGTAGAAGCACTGCCTATAGCAACAGGAGCCAGTCCTAGACCTATACAAACAACAATCGGAGAAGTAACCACGGGTGGCAAAAACTTCATTACTCTGGCAATGCCTACCATGCGAATAATTAAGGCCAAAGCAAGATACAAAAGACCGGCAACTAACACGCCACCGCAAGCGTAGGGCAGCTTTTCTCCGTAGCTCATATTGGCAAAAATGCCTGTTTTCAGCTCGGCTACGGTAGCAAAGCCACCGAGAAAGGCAAAGGAGGAGCCTAGAAAAGCTGGCACCTGAAATTTTGTTAACAGATGAAACAGCAGGGTGCCAATGCCAGCACAGAAGAGCGTTACCTGTATTGACAGGCCCTCACCATGGAAGAAGCTGTTTACTAAAATAGGCACCAAAATTGTCGCGCCAAACATGGCAAACATATGCTGTAAGCCTAAGAGCAGCATTTTAGGCATACCTAACTCGCGTGCGTTATAAATTCCGTTTTCATTCATAGCTAGACCCTCCCGATTTGTAATAGTATGTTTTTACAGACTCATTATATGCTAAACAGAGGCTTTTTACAAGAGGCAAAAGTGTATACATTTCCTGGCATAAATAATAGCGTATAAGGTTGACTTAAGCCTTTAATTAGAGTAAACTTAGTCTAGTAACGAGTAAAATTTTACTTCAAGGTATTTATTTTAGGAGGCAAAATAATGGCAAAGGTATTTATTTCCGATCACCCCCTTATTCAACACAAGATTTCTATTATGCGCCAACAAACGACTGGTACTAAGGAGTTCCGTCAATTGGTGGAGGAGGTAGCCATGCTTTTAGGCTATGAGGCTTTAAGAGACCTGCCTACAGAGCTGGTTGAGGTGCAAACTCCTCTGGAAAAATGTCAGGTTCCTATGCTTGCTGGCAAGAAAATGGCTATTGTGCCTATTCTGCGTGCCGGCTTAGGCTTTGTCAGCGGAATTCAGGCCCTTGTTCCCTCCGCGAGAATTGGTCACATTGGCCTTTATCGTGACCCTGTTACCCACGAGCCTCACGAATATTTCTGCAAGCTGCCTGCACATTTAGAGGAGCGTGTTGTGCTCTTAGTTGACCCTATGCTGGCAACTGGCGGCTCTGCTGTTGATGCTGTGAACCTCGTTAAGCAAAAGGGCGCTAACAATATTAAAGCTATGTTCCTTGTTGCCTGCCCTGAAGGTCTGGCTCGCCTGCAAAAAGAGCATCCTGATGTTGATATTTATATTGGTGCTATGGACCGAGAACTGAATGAGCATGCTTATATTCTTCCTGGTCTTGGTGATGCTGGCGATCGCATTTACGGTACCCGTTAAGTAAAGGTGAAGCACCGTGATAGAAAAAGGTCGCTCCAATAACAAAAGTCTCTATCTGCTTTTGGGTCTTGTTCTGGCTCTTTTGGCTGGCACTGCCTACGGAGTTTATGCCCTCTTTTTTAGTGAGACACCAGCTCCGCAGCCTGCAGCAAAGGTAGCAACGACGGCTACGCCCCAAGAACCATCTACGGCAGATAATAAAAACGCTCAGGCTAATCAAGCTACAGATAAGCAAAATTCTACGATAGACCCTAGCACAGCAAAGCCTGCTGATACTGTATCTTCTGTGCAAACTAACAAGGCAGGAGCAACAGCACAGTCTAGCACTACTAAGGAGCAAGCCCCTGCTCAAGCTGCTGCTGATATTGTTAGGAAATATTCTATTTTGATTAAAAAAGCCGATTTTAAGCTTTATGTGCTCGATAAAGGTCAGGTAATCGAAAGCTTTGACTGCGCTTTGGGCAAAAATCCAGGTGATAAGCAAAAATTTGGTGATATGAAAACCCCTAACGGCACCTTTAAGGTGATAGAGGTTTGTGATGCCAGCTACTGGACCCATGACTTTAAGGATGGCAAGGGTGAGATTAAAGGAGCCTATGGTCCCTGGTTCTTCTACCTTGATACAACGGCTAAAAGCAAGGGTCAATGGGATGGCATAGGTATTCACGGCACGCACGACCCCAGCTCTATGCGTACCCGCGCCTCTGAGGGCTGTATTCGCTTGCTCAACGAAAATGTGCAGCTGCTCAAGGATAAATATATTAGAGTTGGTACTATGGTTACTATTGAGGAATAAAAAAATTTCCCTGCAAGAGCTTAGCTTGCAGGGATTTTTTTGCTTTCAAAACAATTTTCAACGCACCTATGAGTATGCACTTAAAGGCTTTTCTTAGAACCTTCTATTAGAAGCTTTCAATCAGGTTATAACCGCGACCAATCAGGAAGGTAGCAGTTTCAGGCTCAGTAGTTTTGAAGACTACTACAGGCTTAACGGTCTCACGGTTAAAGGAAATGTACAGATAGGAAATATCGATATTAGCATTGTTGAGAGCAGCCAGAATACCATCCAGATAACCCGGAGTATCGTTCATTTCTACAGCAATAACCTTGTCTTGACGGCATTGGAAGCCCTCTGCTCTAAGAGCCTCAATAGCAACCTCAGCCTTGTCAACGACTAAACGCACGATACCGTATTCTGCACTGTCATTAGCCAGCATGGTGTAAATGTTGATGTTGGCTTTTTTGAGAATACTCGTAACTCTAAATAAACCACCCTTGGTATTTTCAGCGAACAAAGAAACTTGATTAAGCATTATTAAACTTCCTCCTCAATGAATTTACAGAATATCAGCTAAGTCCAACAGCATACGCTCGGTCTTTTCCCAGCCTAAGCAGGGGTCAGTAATGGACTTACCATAGATGCCATCGCTAATAGCCTGGCAGCCGTCCTCAATATAGGACTCTACCATCAGGCCCTTAACTATGCTCTTGATATCCGGGTTCAGCTTGCAGGAGTTGACGATATCTTTAGCAATACGGGGCTGCTCAGCCCACTTCTTGCCAGAGTTATTATGGTTAGTATCAACAATAATAGCAGGATTTTTCAGCTTGCGGTCTGCATACATAGCATAGACATTGCGCAGCACCTCATAGTGATAGTTAGGATAGCTGTTGCCATAGGGGTCAACATATCCACGCAGAATGGAGTGTGCCAGCTCATTGCCCTTCGTGCGTACCTCCCAGCCACGGAAAAGGAATTCCTGCTCATGCTGAGCAGCAGCAACACTGTTCAGCATAACTGACAAATCGCCAGAGGTAGGATTCTTCATACCTACGGGAATGCCTACGCCAGAAGCAATCATGCGGTGCAGCTGGTCCTCACTGGAACGAGCGCCCACAGCAGCATAGCTTAACAGGTCAGACAGATAGCGGAAAACCTCAGGATAAAGAATTTCCTCCGCACCCGTCATGCCAGTTTCCTCAACAACACGCACATTCATCTTACGAATGGCAATGATACCGCCAAGCATATCCTCCTGGCCCTCAGGAGAGGGCTGATGCAGCATACCCTTATAGCCCACGCCGATAGTACGGGGCTTATTGGTGTACAGGC
>JAEDNJ010000215.1 GCA_016302525.1 Phascolarctobacterium sp.
ATATTGCCTGCAGCCATAGCCAAGGAGGAACCATAGGTGCCTAAAATGGTGCAAACCTTATCCTTTTCAATCAAACGAGCTGCAACGGAAGCAGCTTCAGCCTTATCGGATTTGTTATCGGCAACGATCAATTGCACTTTTTTGCCCAATACCTCGGGATGCAATTTGTTAGCCAATTTAATGCCGCGCAGCTCCAATTCGCCGCCAGCAGCATTGTCGCCGGTCAAGGGCAGGAATACGCCCACCTTAATGGTGTCGCCAGCAGCCTTATTGTCTTCTTTTTTCTTGTCGCCGCCGCAACCGGTCATTGCACCAATCATTACAGCAGAGGCTAATAATACGGATAACAGCTTCTTCATTTTCATAATGAGTTTCCCTCTCTTCTCCCGCTGCCATAAAGATGTGCAGCAATTTGATGTTCCGATTATACCACGGTATGCACGCTCTGGCAAGTGCCTAGGAGATGTAACATTTACCCAGCTTTTTCAGAATGTTCACCATTTTTCATGGTTCTCTTTACAATAATCTCGTGGACATTTTTCGTTAATTAAGTCTTTTGTATTTTTAAGCAGCACAAACAGGGAAGACAAAAAAGTAATTTGTATTTATACAAAGGACAGCATTTTCTAAAAAAATTTTACTCCAGGAAGACAAATTTACATTCCTCCATTTTTGTGTAACATACGCTACACTTATCTTTTTGTATTCCCTTTGATTAAACATTTCCTTGTATTGACGATAAGATTATCAGATACTTTAATTCATAAGATTAGATATTATGTTTTAAAAATCTCCGATTTCACAAATTCTTCAATACTTTGCCCTTTTTCTGCCACTAGAGTGTAGTATACTATAGGTGTAGCAAGGATGAAACCTGCTACACCCTTCCCATCAAATTCATCATAAACAGCTTTCCTAAGAGAAACACTCCGCATCATCCCCTGCGGAGTGTTTTTCGTTATGTTTAAAAGTCCATTTTAAAGCTCACCTTAGTGCCGGAACGAGTTTGCTTGTCCCGCTCCACCACGATTTGATTCTTAATAGCATCCTCCAGCACCGGATTATGGGAAATGATACCAATTTGCCGTGAGCCACCGGACAATTCTAGGAGCAAGCGCTTAGTTTTTTCCAGCTCCTCCTTGCCCAGAGTACCAAAGCCTTCATCTATGAAGAGACTTTCGATACGGCTGGCCTTCTTGCTACAGCTTTGCACGATATCTGATAGGCCCAGGGCTAGGGAAAGGGAAATCTCAAACTTTTCACCGCCGGAATTGGCGCCGCTTTCCCGATGGCTCTGGTTAATGCAATCGTAGACCGTAAAGCCCAGACCCGTATTCTTCTTGGCCTGACCCTCCTGGATGGGCCGCAGCTCGTACTGACCGCTGCACAAAACGCTGAGCCTATCGTTGGCCTTATCCAGCATGGAGCAGAACAAATCCTCTAAAACATAGCGATTAAAGGAAATAGTGCCGTTGGCAGCCTCTGCCAAGGGCTCTAGCACCCGATAGACCTTCTGCTTCTTAAGTCTATTTTTAAAGCAGGCCGAAACCTTAGTCAGTGTCTGCTCGTTAAACTCCTTATCCGTTTGCAGCGTCGCCTTGGCTTCCTTGTTCTCCTTTAAGGTAGCGTTTAAGCTGTTGATGGCGTTAACAAGAGCTGTGGTATCTATGCGCTGCTTACCCTTAAGCTCTGCGCTAAGGCTGGCGATGGTGTGGAGATAGCCGGATTCTACCCTTCTATATTCATCCACTTTGTCCCGTGTACTATGGGTAGCTCCAGCCACATTATTGCTGGTCAGCTTGGCGCCGTTTCTATCCTTGCAGTCCTCGTGCATCCTGAAGAATTCAGCCTCGCTCACGGCGCAGCCTGCCAAGGCTGCGTGATAGTGGCGCTCACAGCTGACCAGCTTCTCCCCTAGGGTATGACGATTTTGCTGAGCCTGCTCCAGCTGGCCCTTGCACTTTGCAATGGCCCTGACGCAGGCCTGCCAGGCCTCTGCAGCAGCAAGCACCGCCTGCTGCAGGGCCATTTTTTCTTTTTTAGCCTGGGCCAGCTCAGCCAGCCCCTGCTCCTTCGTCCCAGGGCAGCCCGCCAGCATGCCCTGGACGGTGGCGACTACATTTTTTTGCTCGTCCACAGCTTGTTTAGCCTGATCCCTAGCGAGGACACCGGCATCCCAAGCCTTTTTCAGGCTTGGCAGGCTCGCCTTGGCCTGCTCCAAGCCTTGCTGCAGCTTGCTTTGCTGCTCAGCCTGGGCCTTCGCATCCGCGAAGGCCTGGGCCCGCCGCTCCTTTTCCTGCTGCCAGTGGCCCAAAGCCTGGGCCACTGGATTGCTAGGCTTAGCCACATTCTGGAGCTCCTCCCAACTCAG
>JAEDNJ010000216.1 GCA_016302525.1 Phascolarctobacterium sp.
GCTTACATTAACGAATATAACAATCTGGTTAAGTGTATCTAAAAGCAAATTTGTGATGAAGCTCTGGATTTTAGGTTGAAAAATTCAAAAAGTGAGCTCACTTGCGGCTAGTTTTGTCCGTGAGAGCAAATGATGTGACTGAAAGGAGTGAGTCTAGATGCCATTGCTCGGAATTATGGCGGCTGTAAGCATTTTTGTTGTGCTCTTTGCCCTGCAAAATGCTCAGACTGTGTCTTTAAATTTTATTTTCATGGAGTTTCAGGGCTCCTTAGCCTTTGTGACGATTGTGACCTTTTGCTGTGGCCTCTTAGTAGGAGCCTGCTATGCAGGTATTTTAAAAGCAAAGCATTATTTGAAGGTTAAAGAAATGCAGGGGCATATTGATGCTCTGACAAAGGAAAAAACACAACAGGAAGAATTAATTGCTTATCTAAAGGAGCACGCCGGGCAGATGCCAGAGGCTCCCAAGGCACAAACAGTAAAAAATCCCTTTATTCGCCAATGGAAATAGCGTAAAATAGTAAGCAAAAAAGTAGTTGAAGCAAATTTACAGAAAGAGCCTAAGCAGGAAGTTTAAGGAAATAATTAGGTTATGTGAGCTAAGGAAAGAGAAGCTTAGGTAAAGGTACGTTGGTATGATTGGTAAGCAGAAGGTTTGGGAAATTAAGGAATATGATAAGGATAAGGCTGGCGGCTTAGCAGCTGAGCTGGGCGTGTCTCCTTTGGTAACGGGTATTCTTTTGGAGCGCGGATTTAATACCGTAGAGGAAATGCGAGAATTTCTTTTCGGCAGTAAGGAGCCCTTCCATGATCCTTTTAGGATGAAGGATGTACCAAAGGCTGTGGAGCGCATTGAAAGAGCCCTGGCTGCGCAGGAGAAGATAACCGTCTATGGAGACTATGATGTAGATGGCATAACGGCCTCCTCCCTTTTATATTTGTATTTGCGCAGTAGAGGTGCTAAGGTTACAACCTACATTCCTAAGAGGAAAAGCGAGGGCTACGGTCTTAATGACGAGGCCCTGCGCACTATTTACGAGGATGGAACGACACTCTTGATTACGGTGGACTGTGGTATTAGTGGTGTCCGCGAGGTGGAGCATGCACCTAGCGGTATGGATATTATTATCACCGACCACCATACTGTGCCACCTGAGCTTCCTAAGGCCTATGCTATCGTCAATACCAAGCAAGAGAATTGTGATTATCCCTTTAAGCATTTGAGCGGCGTAGGCGTAGCCTTTAAGCTGTGTCAGGCCCTGGAGCAGGGGCGTGGCAATCCTAGCTGGTGTGGCTATACAGAGCTGGCCGCTTTGGGCACGGTGGCCGACATCGTGCCCCTAAAGGGTGAAAATAGAGAGCTGGTACGCCGTGGCCTAAAGGCTATTGCTACAACAGAGCTGGTAGGCCTTAAGGCCCTGATTCGCAACAGTGGCTGTGAAAATGAGCATATAGCTTCGGATACTATTGGCTTTAGACTGGCACCACGCCTGAACGCTGTAGGCCGTTTGGAGCACGCTCAGTCTGCTGTAGAGCTTTTGGTGACGGATGACCCAGAAAAGGCTGAGGAAATCAGCGCTGTTTTGAATAAGGAAAACTGCTTGCGACAGGAAATTGGCAAGCATATCATGGCTGATGCAGAAAGAATGCTGGCACAACAGGAGCGTGTGGATACGGCCATTGTGCTGGCTAAGGAGGGCTGGCATCAGGGGGTTATTGGTATTGTCGCTTCCAAGCTAGTAGACAAGTACCATTTGCCCACGATTTTAATTAGTATTTCTGAGGGTAATGCTAAGGGCAGCTGCCGCAGTATTCCCTCCTTAAACTTATACGAGGCGATAGCCTCTCAGGAAAAGCTGCTGACACAGTTTGGCGGCCACCATCAGGCAGCAGGTCTGACCCTGCCAGCCGAGAATGTTGAGGCCTTTGCTAAAGGCTTTAAAGAATATGTAGCAAAGAAGCTTAAGCCAGAGGATTATGCTCCTAGAATAGTTATAGACAGTGTGCTCTGTCCCCATAGAGAGCTTACCCTAGAAGAGGTGGAAAGCCTCAGCCTTCTAGAGCCCTTTGGCTGTGAAAATAACTCTCCCGTTTTTGCTTACACCAATGCGATTTTGAATAATCAGCGTGCGATTGGTGCAGATCATAATCATTTGCAGTTTATGGTGCAGAAGGGAGACTACGGCTATAAGGCGATTATGTGGCATAGGGCCGATTTATTGCCCGTGCTCTTTGAGGGGATGCTCGCAGATGTTGCCTTTAAGCCTTGTCGGAACGAGTGGAACGGACACACCAGTGTTCAGCTCCAAATGGAATCTATTCGCCAGAGATTAATGCTTT